>JASHTZ010000558.1 GCA_030040295.1 Terriglobia bacterium
TAGGAAGAGCCCCAGTTGAGCTGGGTGGCAATCGTTGACATGTACGCGGCGGCAAAGGCGGCCAGCATCAAGCCGCGAAAGGCGGCCGGCAGGTAATCTACCCACACGCGCACGAAACCGCCCTCTGCGTCCGCTCCCGGCAGGCTCAGTTGCGGGTAAAGGACCACGACACAAAGCGCCGTAAGGATCCATGCCCAGGGCCGCAGAGCGTAATGTGCGATGTTGAACCAGAGCGTCGCCAGCAGGGAATTCTTTTCGTCCTTGGCGCAGAAGATTCGCTGTGCCACAAAGCCGCCGCCGCCCGGCTCCGCACCTGGATACCACACCGACCACCAGTACACTCCGATATAAACCAAAAAGGTCATCAGCGGCATCCAGGGGGAATGCATGTCGGGTACGAACGAAAGAATGGATCCCGAGCCCCCCACCGCTGCTCCGCGCGCCGCGTCCACGGCGGCGAGCTTGGTTTTGAGAGCACCCATTCCGCCCACGGCGCGAACCGCATACACCGCAAGCAGAATCAGCATCCCCATTTTCAAGATGAATTGCACAAGGTCGGTCCAAAGCACTCCCCACAATCCGGAGATGGTCGTGTAAACGGCCGTGATGGCCATACAGATCACCACCGCCCAGAACTTGGGAATATTGAGCGATATTCCCAGGATCTTTTCCATCGCCAGGTTAACCCAGCCAAGAATGATGCAGTTGATGAGGATGCCGAAGTAGATGGCGCGAAATCCCCGCAGAAAAGCTGCGGGCTTGCCGGCGTAGCGCAGCTCGACCAGTTCGACGTCGGTAATGATTTCCGCGCGGCGCCACATGCGGGCGAAGAAGAACACGGTCATCATGCCGCTCAGCAGGAAGCTCCACCAAAACCAATTGGCCGCCACGCCTCGCCGCACCACCTGCCCCGTAACCCACAGCGGAGTGTCGGCGGCGAACGTGGTGGCCACCATGGAGGTTCCCGCCAGCCACCATGAAACTTCGCGGCCCGAAACAAAGAAATCGTCTGTGCTGGCGCTCCCCTTTTTGCGGTAATAAAGCCCAATGATCAGGTTGAGAAGAAAATAGCCTGCGACCACCAGCCAGTCGGTAAGAGTGAGTTTCATGCGGACGGATTCCTTCTTCGGAAACTAAGAGTTAACAGTCCAGAGCGAAACGCCGGAGCCACCAGCGTGCGTTTGGCACATAACTGCCCGTTTCTTTTCGTTGACAGCGCAAGCCCGCGAGTATATAGCAAAATGACCGGGTTAGAGGTGCAAACTCAGGGAAGGAGCCCCGTGTGATTCGCAATTTTAGGAGTTCCATCAGGATCGTGGTCCTGTGCGCCTGGATCATCATGGTTATAACGCCCGTAAATGCTTCGCCAGAAATCAATTCAGCACGTTTGAACGGGATTGCCCCCCTCGTCGAAGCTGCCGTACAGTCAAAAAAGATCCCAGGCGCGGTTGTCCTGATTGGCCACGATGGACAGGTTGTATATCGAAAGGCGTTTGGGGAACGCGCGCTGGTGCCTGAGCGCGAGCCGATGACCGTGGACACAATCTTTGACATGGCCTCCGTCACCAAAGTTGTGGCCACCACCACGGCGGTGATGCAGCTTGTGGAACAGGGCAAAATCGATCTTGGCGCGCCGGTGAGCGAATATTGGCCGGACTTCGCCCAAAATGGCAAAGAGCAGGTCACCATCCGCGAATTAATGACGCATTATTCCGGCCTGCCGCCGGACCTCCAATTGAAGCCTGCCTGGACGGGCTATGACACGGCAATGCAAATGATCGTGGCGACGAAGCTCGACGCGCCGCCCGGCACGCGTTTCATCTATAGCGACATCAATTTTGAGACGCTGGGCGAAATCGTGCGACGCGTTTCCGGCGAATCACTCGACGTCTACTGCGCAGAACACATTTTCGGGCCGCTCAGCATGAAAGATACGCAATTCCGTCCTCCCACCTCGCTGCGCCGACGCATCGCCCCCACCCAATACGAGCATGGCACAAGCGGGCCGGTGCTGCGCGGCGTGGTGCACGACCCCACTTCGCGTTTCATGGGCGGCATTGCCGGGCACGCGGGCCTGTTCTCCACAGCGGACGACCTTTCAATCTTCGCGCAAATGCTCCTGGACGGCGGCGAGTACAAGGGCGTGCGGATTCTCAGCCCGCTGACCATCGAGAAAATGACGGAGCCGCAGACCCCGCCCAACGTCATGGTGCTGCGCGGGCTCGGGTGGGATCTTGACTCGCCTTTCGCTTCGAATCGCGGCGTATTGTTTCCCGTGGGCTCCTACGGGCACACGGGATATACGGGAACGTCCATTTGGATCGATCCCATCACCAAGACTTACGTGATTCTACTGACCAACCGTGTACACCCGCTCGACAAGGGATCAGTGGTGGGGCTGCGATCATCGGTTGCCACTCTGGTGGCCGGCGCGCTTGGCCCCCTTTCGGCGCAGCAGATCCTGAACAGCCGCCGCTCCTTGAATGGCTACTTCGAATTGATGCGCAGCTATCGCGTTGAAGGGTTTCGCAATGACACCGTGAAGACGGGAATTGATGTGTTGGAAGCGGACCATTTCGCCGAGCTTGCCGGCAAGCACGTGGGCCTGATCACCAATGCCTCCGGGCGCGCCAGTGACGGCCAGCGCACCATCGACCTGCTGGCTCATGCTCCCAACGTCAAGTTGGTGGCGCTCTTCAGCCCCGAGCATGGAATCGAAACCTCCGCCGCGGCAGGCGTCAGTGTGGATTCCTCGCGCGATGCCTCGACCGGGCTTCCCGTTTACAGCCTGTATGGAAAAACCGAACGGCCCACCGACCAAATGCTCGAGGGAATTGATGCTCTGGTATTCGATATTCAAGATGTCGGGGCGCGCTTCTATACTTACATCACCACGTTGGGCTATTGCCTCGAGGCCTCGGGGAAAAAAGGCATCGACTTCTATGTTCTCGACCGCCCCGATCCCATCGACGGCTCCGACGTCGATGGCCCCTTGCTCGATGCCGACCTGCATTCCTTTATCGGTTATTTCCCCATCCCCATTCGCCACGGAATGACGGTGGGAGAACTCGCGGAAATGTACAACGACGAAAACGATCTGAAGGCCCGGCTGCACGTCATCAGGATGCAAGGCTGGGAGCGCACCGACTGGTTCGACGAAACGGGCCTGACGTGGATCAATCCGTCACCCAATCTCCGCAACCTGACGGAAGAAACCCTTTATCCCGGCGTTTGTCTTCTCGAGGGCACGAACGTCAGCGTGGGCCGCGGCACGGACACACCATTCGAGCTGGCGGGCGCTCCCTGGATCAACGCACGCGAATTCTCCGGCTATCTGAACAACAGAAAGATCCAAGGCGTGCGCTTTGTGCCCACGGAGTTCACGCCAGCCTCGGGTATTTTCCAGGGCGAGATTTGCCACGGCGTCCAAATCGAGCTGAACGATCGCCAGGCGCTCGAACCGACAGAGATGGGAGTGGAAATGCTCGCGGCTCTCTGGCGGCTCTACCCGCAGGAATTCAAGTTGGATAGCGCCTTGCGTCTGGTGGGAAGCCACAAGGTAGTGGATTCCATTCGCTCCGGCGAAAG
>JASHTZ010000559.1 GCA_030040295.1 Terriglobia bacterium
TGAATGAGAATCCGCAGAAAAACTTCAGGTCGACAATCTGCGACAAGGAATCATCTTTTTCGGCCAGCGTGTCGAGAGCCTTGCTGATCCGCGTGAGTTCCCGATCGTCGCTCGAAACGTCCGCAACCTCGGCGGTGAGGGAGGTGAATTCGAACTGCCCGCCGCGCTTGACGGCCAGCCGGTTCCGTACATGGTCGATGATCAGGCCGCGCATGACCCGCGCTGCATAGGTCATAAAGCGTCCCCGGTCAGGAAAAGACGGGCCCCCGGCCGAGGCCATATCCAGGTAAGCCTCATGAATGAGAGTCGAAGCGCTGAGGGTCACAATGCCCCGGCGCGCGAGTTGGCATTTCGCCAGCCGATGGAGTTCGGCATAGAGATGGGTAAAAAGCTCGCCCGCCGAAGCTGCGTCACCCCGCTCAGCCAAATCGATTAGAGTTGAAATGTCAGGGTTGGTCGACCCCATGGCGTCTTGGAAACAGCCTCTCGCATCTCGCAGCGATAGTCAAGGCGAAACAAGGCGCTTCGGGGACGTAATCGTCATCAAAGAAAGATGAGCGGCAACAAGGAAGCGGTAACCACAGTCAGTGATTTCCTGACTGTGGGTTCTTCCTCCCCATGGGCCATATGGTGCGCGGCTTCGTGGATGGTAAATGGAAAAACTGAAGAGCCCACGGTCAGAACACCGCTGACCGTGGCTACCAATGGTCGTCATTCGGCGCGGCAAGTTATCGGATGACAGAAAAAGATGGGAGCCGCAGCTCCCGGTGGTTCGCACCTGGTGTTGAAAGCTAGGCCAGGTCGTAGCGGTCGAGATTCATCACCTTGCTCCACGCGGACACGAAATCCTTCACAAACGTCTTCTTCGCATCCTCACAGGCGTAGACTTCCGCGATTCCGCGAAGCTGGGAATTCGAGCCGAAGATCAGGTCCACGCGGGTGCCCGTCCACTGGACTTTGCCCGTCGAGCGGTCGCGCCCCTCATACACGCCTTCCGCTGAAGAGGGCTGCCACTGGGTGTTCATGTCGAGAAGGTTGACGAAAAAATCGTTGGTGAGAGTTTCGGGCTGTTTCGTGAAGACGCCGTGTTTGAACCCGCCGAAGTTGGCGCCCAAGGCGCGCAGGCCTCCGATGAGAACCGTCATTTCGGGAGCACTCAGCTTCAGCAACTGCGCGCGGTCCACCAATCGCTCTTCCGCTGATCTTGGGTCACCGTTCGAATGGAGGTAGTTGCGGAAGCCGTCCGCGGCGGGCTCGAGCACGGCGAAGGATTCCACGTCGGTCTGCTTCTGGGATGCGTCGGTGCGCCCGGGCGAGAAGGGAACTGCAACGTTGTGCCCGGCCTTTTTCGCAGCTTCCTCGACCGCCGCGCAGCCGCCCAGAACGATCACATCCGCCAGCGAGACCTTCTTCCCCCCGGAGAGCGAGCGATTGAATTCTTTCTGAATCGTCTCGAGCTTCTTCAGGACCTTCGCCAGTTCGGCCGGCTGATTCACTTCCCAGTCCTTCTGCGGCGCCAGGCGAATGCGCGCGCCGTTCGCCCCGCCGCGCTTGTCGGAGCCGCGGAAGGTGGCCGCGGACGCCCAGGCCGTGGTGACTAATTGGGAAATTGAGAGTCCTGATTTGAGAATCCTGGCCTTCAGAGCCGCAATGTCCTTCGCCCCGATGAGCTTATGATCCACGGCGGGAACGGGGTCCTGCCACAATTGCGGTTCTTTGGGAACGAGCGGGCCAAGATACCTCGAAACCGGTCCCATATCGCGGTGCGTCAACTTAAACCACGCTTTGGCGAACGCCTCGGCAAACTCCCTGGGATTCTCGTGGAAGCGCTTGGCGATGGGCGCATAAATCGGGTCCATGCGCAGAGCCAGGTCCGTGGTGAACATCATCGGCGCGTGGCGCTTGTTGGGATCATGAGCGTCGGGAACGGTTCCCGCCGCATTCCCGTTCTTGGGAGTAAACTGATAGGCGCCGCCGGGACTCTTCCCCAGTTCCCACTCATAGCCGAAGAGGTTGTCCAGATAGTTGTTGTCCCACTTGATGGGGTTGGTGGTCCATGCGCCCTCCAGCCCGCTGCCCACTGCATCACCACCTGCGCCGCTGCCAAAGGCGCTCTTCCAGCCGAGGCCTTGCTCCTCGATGCCGGCGCCCTCGGGTTCGGGGCCGAGATACTTTCTCCAATCGGCAGCGCCGTGCGCTTTGCCGAACGTGTGCCCGCCGGCAATCAGCGCCACAGTTTCATAGTCGTTCATCGCCATACGGCGAAACGTCTCGCGGATGTCCCGCGCCGCAGCGACGGGGTCCGGCTTGCCATTGGGTCCTTCCGGATTCACGTAAATCAAGCCCATCTGAACGGCGCCGAGAGGATTATCAAGCTGGCGATCGCCGGTGTAGCGCTCGTCCCCGAGCCACGTGCTCTCCGGCCCCCAGTAAACTTCATCTTCGGGTTCCCAAATGTCCTCGCGCCCGCCGCCGTACCCGAAGGTTTTGAACCCCATTGACTCCAGGGCGACGTTGCCGGCGAGAACCATCAGGTCGCCCCAGGAAATTTTGCGGCCATACTTCTGCTTGATCGGCCAAAGCAACCGCCGCGCTTTATCAAGATTCACGTTGTCCGGCCAGCTATTGAGCGGCGCAAATCGCTGGTTGCCGGAGCCCGTTCCGCCGCGGCCGTCGCCGATGCGGTATGTCCCCGCGGCGTGCCACGCCATGCGAATTAAAAATGGCCCGTAATGGCCGTAGTCCGCCGGCCACCACTCCTGCGACGATGTCATCAAGGCATGGAGGTCCTTGATCACCGCATTCAGATCGAGGCTCTTGAATTCTTTGGCGTAATCGAACTTCTTATCCATGGGATTGGAGAGGGAAGAGTTCTGGTGCAGGATTTTCAGATTGAGTTGATTCGGCCACCAGTCCCGGTTCGCGTGGGCTCCGGTTAGCGTGTGCGTGTGGCGCCGCCCGCTACTGGGCACTTGCCTGCGGCTGGCGAAGCTTGCTCCTGATGGGCGGGAACAGCCGCCCCCGCTGGATCGATGGTTGTTGCCATAAGTGCATCCTCCTTGGTTTTTAATCGTGCCATCGCCGCCGGCTGGGGCGGCGAGTCTAATCCGAATGTCGCGCCGTTTTCTGCGGCGCGGGCGTACCGCCGGTTGTGGCACGGCCATCCTGACCGTGCGCACGGGCCGGAAGCGCGTGCCACACGGCCCGCGAACCGCTCCGCCGAGCGCACCTCGCGCACAGCCCCCGGAAAATAACCTCGCACTGGCGAAGGGTCCGCTTGCCGAGAGAGTTCGGGGCAGGGCGGGGCACGTCGTACCACTTCATGTCCTCAACATTGCCGCAGCGGTCGCAGATAAAGTGGTGGTGCCGAACGCCTTTCGCGTCGAAACGCGCGGCCCGGCCCTCCGCGGCCACCTCACGCACTAGGCCCGCCTGCACCAGGTCGCGCAGATTGTTATAAGTCGTGGCCCGCGAACAGCGCGGATCTGCGCGATTCACGGCTTGGAGAATTTCCGCAGCGGTGGGATGCGAGGTCTGTCCCATCAGAAAGGCCATCACCGCGTAGCGCTGCGGCGTACAGCGCAACCCGCTGCCCTCCAGGGACTTTTTGATTGCCTCGCCGTCCATGCGACAACTAGACTAATTCTAATGTGATATTTAGTCAAGACGTTTGCTTGCAATTTTGCCCGACTCTGGGGCACGTTAAAGTTGTACCGATTTGGAGTGCGGGAGCTTGCTCCCAGCCCGCAGCGCGCCTGGCGAAGTGGTTTGTGAAGCGCGATGCGCTTTACGTCTGCGTTGACGTCGAGCTTTCCAATGAAGTCGCACGGCGCTTCTACGCCCGCTACGGCGCGGAAGATTTGAAACCCCATTGGATGGTGTGGAAGGACGTGCGCACGGTCCTTGGCAAAGCGCGCTGAAACACGAGAACAGACGGAACGTTAAACTGGTTTCTGCAAAACGCCTGACGTAGAATCCCTGTATTACGTCTCGTCCCCGGTTCTTCACCCGCCTCTCACCGCGCGCTGGATCCGGACCCTCAGCAACTTACTTAGGGGGCACAGGAGAGGACGATCTCAACTGCGCTGGGCCTTTCGGTGCCATCGGCGCTACCTGCGGGGGTATCGCAGAGGTCTTTCCAATAGCTCGCTCGCTAGACCTTGTGACATCGGAGCACGGCCCGCATTGGCCCGTGTCTTCGTCACAGCACTTATCGCCTGGGCAATCGCCATCTGTATTGCAACCGCCTCCCCCGCCTCCTCCTCCATCGTATGTTTGACATGTGGTGCCGTTGCAGTATCCTGAACAACAATCGGAATCGCCTGAGCAGGTCTGACCATTCGGAAGGCAGCAAGTCCCCTGGCACTCCGCGCTCTGGTTACAGCAATTCATCCAACTGGTCCCAGTGCCGGTACACTCCTCACCCAGGTTCGCGCAGCAGTCCTGGAAGTCGTAGTTCGAGTCATAAATGTCTGGCGGGTTGCACGACTGGTCTGGTTGCGCCCCGCCGCAGTTCTGGACGTTTGCGAAGGTAAGGTAAAAAACTCCCTCAGCCGCGGGTTGCGCCGAAAAGTTCGTTTCGCCAGGGCCACCAACGCAGCCAGAGGGGCAAATACTTGTAAAGACGACAGGATTGATACACTGTCCCGGCCCGCCGCCCGGCCCCCCCGATTGCCCCTGACCCTGTCTTGGAATCGAAAGGAGCAACGTCGCCCCGACCAACACAAGCATTCTCAGTAGGAAGGCAGCCCGTTTCATATAGCCTAACTCCTTTCCGGCATCAAGGTGCGAAAAGCCAAGGCTTAGTGCTGGGCTCAATTCGGCTCGGAAACCCACGCCGTTTTTTCCACTGGGAACTCCGAAGGATCGATATCCTTGAGCGACCCGGGATGGCTCGGGTCGAGGACTTCATATTTGCTTAACATCCAATGCATTCCGTCCGGGAAGAACCCCGAGAAAACATTGATGTAGCACGTGTGAATGGCGGAGAACGCCTCGTGCTGTTCGATCCTCCTTCGCAGGTCGCCCGCGTAAGGCGCAAGGGATATCACCATTTCCTGACCAGGACGGAAGTCGAGCGGCCGCCTGCCTCCTTGATCGTCATCTTTTCTGCCCCCAAGCGCCAGGAACACGTTCTCAGGAACTCGGCCCAATTGTACTTGTTGACCGACAGGATATCCTGTGGCCGCCGTCTCGGGGAAGGTGACCGACATGGTCAACTGGACGAGGGACTTTAAGCTTCCGTTCTTGATTGTGAACTTCATCTCTTTCAGCCAGTCGTCCCCAGCCTGAAACGACGGACCCGAGGGTTCCTTATGGGGGTTTAAAAAGCCGGGGGTAACCACCTGTCCGCCTACGGTAATTTTTATGACCCTGACTGCCTCAATGGGAATGTTGGGCTCAATCTCAACGTATTTCGATTGATCCAACGGGCTGTCTTGGGCATGCACCGCCTGAACGAGGTTCACCCGATCCCAGGTTTGGGTGAGGAATACGCATGTGATAATCAAACCCAAGATGCAGCACATCACCAAGCTGAACCATTGCAGTCCTTTGACCATTGGAGTGCTCCTTTCGTCAGTACGAATGATGACCCGGAGCCGCAAGGCTCGACCGCGGGATTTCATCACTCAGCTTTATTGCTTTGGTGACACCGCTCCCTTCAGGTCTCTCCAAACCGATCACCTGGAAGCATTGTCTCGCAGGGCGGCGATGACCATGTCTTCGTCGCTCGGCCCCAACTTCCCTCGCCAAACATCCGAAACCGTTCCGCGTGCATCAACCAGCAGGAGCGTCGGTGTCCCGGTTACGCCGATCGATTGGGGGGACGCCTGACGCACATCGTCCACGTGAACTCCTTCGCCCTCCAAGTACTTGCGCGCCTCTTCGACCGGCTGCGGCAGAACGGCCAGCAGCTTTACGCCGCTCGCCCGCTCCTTTACGATCCTCTTGAAGAATGGCGCACTTTCGGTACAGAAGTGACACTGGGTAGAGATGGCGAGGACTAGCGTGCGGCCATTCTTTGCCCAATCGACCTCGGGCAGTGACCGCTTCAGGTTTGCCTGTACTTGCCCTGGAGTAGTGGCTGTTGGGCGTCCGCGTGGCGGCAGTAAGAATACCTTAACTAGAACCACCGACAGCAGAAGCGAGACTACCACCGTCATAACGTTCGCAAGTGATTCCAACCTGGATGGGCGTGTGACCGCCCCCGCAGCATTTTTATCGTTCATCGAAGCACTCCCAATATTGCGTTTTTGCCCGGGTCATTGATTCAATTGCCCGAGCCGCCGTCGTGAACTCCCCTACGCGCTGACAGAGTCCAGAAAGTCGCAGTCTACCCCTTCGGGTTAGGGCGTCAATACGAATTGATTATCATATTGTGCTATTCGTTATCTCCATGTGCTGGTGCCTCCATTTGGACGGCGACTGACCAAATCGCCTTCCGAAAGCCCGGCAGAACGCCGGCGAGTTGGCGAACCCAACCTTGCACCCGACCTCTTTAACGGTAAGGCGAGGGTCTGCGAGCAGCGTGCAGGCCGCTCCCAACCGGAGTTCAAGGAGGCACTGCCCGAAGGTTTCCCCCCTCTCACGTTTGAACAGGTGCTGGAATCGCGACCGGCTGAGTCCGACTTCGGCGGCG
>JASHTZ010000560.1 GCA_030040295.1 Terriglobia bacterium
TTACGAACCTTACTCGTTGCGCGACCAGTTTGGCCTCATCACGCTGGCCATCATGATCGTTGGTCTGGTCACCATCCTGGAATGGGATGGGCTGTTCCTTGACCGGCTCGACTTCCTCACCCTGGTCCCGCTTCCCCTGAGCGTGCGGCGGATTTTTGCGGCCAAGATTCAAGCCCTGGTCCTGTTTCTTGCCTCCATAACGATTGCCGTGGGCGGAGCGGCAGCGGTTTTCTATCCCATCATCGCTTCAACCGCGCGGCGTGTGAATTTTCTGGGACTGTGCCGCTGGATCCTTGCCCACGGTCTGAGCGTGGCGGCGGGATGCACGTTCGCATTTCTGCTTATTCTCGGGTTGCGGGGCCTGCTCTCCATAATTCTATCGGCCCGGTGGTGCGAAAGAATTTCGCCCTATCTTCAGGGCACGCTGATCGCGGCGTTTCTGGTGTCATCCATTTCGCTGGTCAAAGTCTTCCAGGAAATCCCGGCCATGATTCACACGGGAAACGCACTGATTCGCTATCTTCCGCCGGTTTGGTTTCTGGGACTCTATCGGGTGCTGCTGGGGTATGGCGACCCGGTGTACGTCTTCCTCGCGCACCGGGCGCTGGAGGGCCTGGCCTGCGTTGCGGCAATTTCCGCCCTCACTTACCTCGGCAGCTATCGGCGTCACTTGAAAGGCGCCATCGAAGTCGCGCAACCCGCCGATTCTGAACCCTGGGCCGTGATTCAATTGCTGCGCAGATTCGCAGCCAAGGTTTTTCTGCCGCGCTCACGCGAGCGGGCTTCCTTCAATTTTGTCTTTGACACTCTGCGCGGCAGCCACAAGCATCGCCTGTTGTTTTCCGCTTACACAGGAGTTGGGGCCGCGGTGGTGCTGGAAAGCCTGGCCGCGCTGCACACGGGTCCGGTAATCGGCAGAGTGGCAATTCTGTTGTCCGTTCCTTTGCTGCTTTCGTTTTTTGTGCTTTCCGGAATGCGCATCGTATTTGAGCTGCCGGCGGAAGTCGACGCAAGGTGGATTTTTCAGCTTACCGAGAATAAAACCTCTGCGGAGATGACCTCCGGCGTCCGCAAGGCCCTGGCTGTGGCGGGATTTGCGCCGATTCTCACCCTGGCCGTCCCCATCTGGCTGCTGCACCTGAACATCGCACAGGCTGCGGCGGCCTTCCTGCTGGATTTCTTTCTGGCGCTATTGATGGTGGAAGCCATGCTGACGCAATACCAGAAAATCCCCTTCACCTGCACGTTCCACGCCACTCAATCGCGCAGCATCATTGTGTGGGCGCTCTGCTGGGTATTGTTCACTTCCTACGCGTTCGTGCTTGCCAAGGCGGAGGGCTGGATGCTCCACCATGCAGTGATGTTTGCAGTTTTTCTGGGATTGCTGATCGTAGGACTTGCGATTCTAAGGATCCGGAACCGTGAATTCCAGCGGGAAGGCCGGCCGTTTGTCTTTGCCGAGGAGCGCGAGCCCGCTGTGCAAACCCTCGACCTGAATCATTGCGCGCTCCATCCGGATGCAAGTTTGCGGTAGCAGGCTGTTGCGCGAGTGTCCTATGCTTTCTTTCCAACGCAACGCTGAAAGAGCTGGTCGAGAAGCTCCAGACCCAAATCCATTTCCTCTCGGGTAATCGTAAACGACGGGGCGATGGTGAACACGTTTTTGTAATACCCGCCCACGTCCAGCACCAGCCCGTACTTTCGCCCGCCCGCAGAAAGATTCCCGCTGATTCCTTCCGCGAAAATCCGGTCGGTGAGCTCGCGGTCTGGGGTAATTCCGTCAGGCCTGCAAACCTCCAGGCGCAGCGCCAGGCCCAGGCCATCGACATGGCCGATGACTCCGGGATAACGCGCCTGCAATTTGCGCAGGCCCAGGAGAAAGTACGCGCCTTTTTCGTTCACCAGTTTTTCGTAGTCCTCTTCTTCCATCATCTTCAGCGCTTCAAGCGCCACGGCCGTGCCCAGGGTATTCGAAGAGAAGGTCGAATGCGTCGATCCCGGCGGAAACAACTCCGGCGTAATCAATTCCTCACGCGCCCACATGCCGGAGAGCGGATTCAAGCCGTTGGTCAAGGCCTTCCCGAACACGATAATGTCCGGCGTGATGCCGAAATTCTCGATCGCCCAGAATTTCCCCGTTCGATAGAAGCCCATCTGGATTTCATCATCGACAATCAGAATCTTTCTTTCGCGGCAGGTCTGCTGCAAGCGCTGGAAATAATCGCGTGGAGGAATCACGTACCCGCCGGTTCCCTGCACCGCCTCGATATAAAACGCGCCGAACTCGGCCGATTGTGCCTTGGCATCCCACGCGGCGTGGTATTCGTTGGAAAAAAGCTGCGCGAATTGGTCGTGGCAGTAGAGGTTGCAGGTTTCGGGCTTGAGATTGTAAATGCAACGATAGCAGTAGGGATAAAAAATGAACTGCGCGCGGTCGCCGAAGTGTCCATAGCGCCGCCGGTAGCGATAACTCGAGGTGATGGCGCTGGCGCCCAGCGTCCGCCCGTGATATCCGCCCATGAAAGCGAACATCAGGTTCTTGCCCGTGTAATTCCGCACGATCTTGAGCGAATCCTCAATCGCCTGCGACCCGCCCACATTAAAGTGAACGCGGCCCTTCACTCCGAAGCGCTTCTCGCAATACTGGGCGATGCGCGCCGCCACTTCCACCTTTTCAGCATGCAGATACTGGCAGGCAAGCTGCGGTAGGCGGTCGATCTGCCTCTTCAGCGCGTCGCCCAGGCGCTGATTTTTGTACCCAAAACTCGCCGCCGAGTACCACATCTGCAAATCGAGGTAGGGCGTGCCCTGCTCGTCATAAAGATGGCAGCCCTGGCAATCGGCAAAAATCTTCGGCGGATCGAGATAATGCACCGTGTCGCCGAACGAACAGTACTTGCGCTCCAGGTCCAGAAGTTCAGAAGTGCGGGTAGTAGGTTCAGAAATCGCCAAAAGGCCCCCGTGTTAAATGATCTATTCCAGAAAGCGGCGTTGGCTCGTGTGAAAGACACCCCGGATACTCACACAGTCGGCGAGGACTCGATAGAATATAACGTAAGGGGGAGTCGGAAACAACGAGCCTGCGGAGTCCAGTCTCATCAACCTTTGCTCCCATGTTGGGGAATTCCCCAAGCAATTGGACGGCCTTCTGAATCCGGTCAATGGCCCGCTCGGCTGCTTCGTTACTCAAGCCAGCAAGATAGTCGGTAATCCCATCGAGGTCATCGTAAGCCCTCTTGGCCCAAAGGATGGTCATTTGGGCAACGAATCCCTGCGGCTGGGGCGAAAGGAGTCCAGCCTTGCGAATGCGTCCTCATTGCTGTACATCTCGCCCGTGTCCGTCGCGTCTCTCCGCCGCACCTCAGCAATCTGCGCCTCTTCAATGATGAGCATTGAATCGATAGCACTGGAAAGCAAAGTGGCCGGCGCTTCACCCCGTTCTTTGGCCACGCGCTCAATCCGGAGCTTCAGTTCCGTTGGCAACTCCAGATTCGAAGTTGTGCTCATAGCTGAACCCTCCAATCCTTGCTCATCCCGGAAAGGCCGCAATTTCCTGATCCGGCTCCGCCATGCACTTATTGTAACCCGCCCTCTCAATGTGAAACAGCTTGAGATTGCGTTTTGCTCCTGTGCGGCTCGAGCAACACCTCAGGGGTTTGCAAGCGTGAGGTGATCTTGTGCCACTGGCATTCCTGCGACTTAATGTCTTCAAGCCTCACGCCCGGGACACCGAGGCCCTCAAAAGATCTCAGACCGCGGTCTCTACGGCGATTATTATAGTCATCAGACTCTTTCTTCCAGGCTTCGTAGACCTCTTTCTGGGACAAAATAAAAAACCGTGGTGCGTATGCTCCGCGCTGCGCGTCGTCCTCAGCCTCACAATCCGGCAAGGCCGGAAACAGCACAAACACCCAGAAAACCTCGGTCGCAACGTCCGACTTGGTGCCTTTTTCCCCGATTAGCCACCTGGTCTTTCTCTTGGCGTTCGTCGCTTTGACCTCGATGCGAACCACCTGAGTCATATCAGGGCTAATCGCGAAAACATCAGCACACTTAGAAGAACCGTAAGTTACAGACGCAAGAACTCGTCTTCGGTTCAGCTCAGACGCAACGGCAAACTCTCCTGCCAGGTTGAGAAATGCATTGTCTGCTTGTGGCACGAGAATCTGTCCTTCTCGATGTCCCAGAAACTGCAGTTTGGCTTATGACACCGCCGCAACGGCCTGCCGCAATCGCCGCGCGGGCAGGGGGACCAGCAAGCGTTCGAGGCCGCTCTGGACGTCCCTAAAGGTCTCGAACGGATGACAGGCGATGCCGTTTGCCCGGCAGTGGGCGAGCAATTGCCGCTTGGCGAATACCACGTCGGCAACCTCCACGGCGAAGCGGTCCGACATGCCGTCACCTACAAAAACCACGGGCCGGCGCCCCTCCTGCAGGCGAGTGATGAGCGCCGCCTTGCAGGTTGCGCACCCATGGGCACAAGGTTCCTGCGAGTGGGGGAACGAAAGCGCAAGCCGCCGCCCCTCCACGCTCAGCGCACTCGCGAACAAGGTGGAACCGTTGCGGAACTGTCTTTCCACGCCGGCACGCTTCAGGATGCGGCGGATCACGTAATCAAATCCGTCGCTCAAAACGTAGACGGGCCATCGTTTCTTGCGCGCGAACTTGCAGAAGGGCACAAAGTCGGCATCCACGGCCACGGCATCGATCGCCGC
>JASHTZ010000561.1 GCA_030040295.1 Terriglobia bacterium
TACAAAAGCATGGAGGAAAAGCGAGCGGTCTCACCGGAAGAAATTCAGTGAGGCGGCTCGAATACATGAGCAACAACCCTTCAACAAAGCCCATGTTTCGTCTCGATCACAAGGTTGCGCTGGTGACCGGCGCGGCGCGCGGCATCGGCGCGGCGACCGCTCGAACTCTGGCTCGCCAGGGCGCCCGGATTGCCGCCGCCGATATTGATTTCGAAGGCGCAAAGGCCGTGGCCCGGGAAATTGGCAATGCCGCGGAGGCGTTTGCCGCAGATTTAGCCAAAGTGGAGGAGTGCAGAAAGTTGGTGGCGGCTGTGGCAGAGCGATTCGGCCGCCTCGACATTCTCGTGAACAACGCCGGCATCTGCCCCACGCAGCCCTTTGGAACGGCCACCGAGACCGATTGGGACAACTTGATGAACGTCAACGCGCGGAGCCAGTATTTCCTGATGCAGGCCGTCTGCCCGGTGATGAAGAAGCAAGGAGGTGGACGGATCATTAATCTCTCCTCGGCAGCGGGTCGCGTCGGCTCCGTCCTGAACGCCAGTATTTATAGCGGAACCAAGGCGGCGATCCTGATGATCAGCAAGTCCATTGCGCGCGAAGTGGCCGCGGATGGAATCCTGGTGAACTGCGTGGCGCCCGGTCCGATCAAGACGGACATCCAGCACAACCTGCCCGCGGACCGGCTGAAGGCAGCCTGCGAGCAGATTCCGCTCAAGCGCTTTGGCGAACCGGAGGAGGTGGCTGCCGTGATCGCATTCCTGGCAAGCGATGAGTCGAGTTTCTGCACGGGTGCGACCTTCGACGTGAACGGTGGCTGGTTTATGCTTTGAACGTGCTTTGGCAGTGCTGTTACTGGGGCAGATTCTTGAGGTAGTCGTAACTTATCTTGATGCTCTCGAACACGGGGCGATCAAAGAAATCCTGCTCGACGTAGTAGTGCTTCACTCCACCCGCTCGAGCTCCTGCAAAAATTGACTTCCAATCGATGACCCCACTCCCAACTTCCGTGAAGGGGCCGCGACCGGAATCGGGAACGGTGGTGGAGGCATAGCCAGGCTTTCGGTCCTTGATGTGGAGGAGAGGAGTCCGGCCCGGATACCTTTCGAAATATTGCACGGGGTCCTTCCCCGCGCGAGTGAGCCAATAGCAATCGATTTCCAACTGCACGAATCCGGAGTTGGTGTGTTGAAGCAGCCAGTCATAGGGAATCACGCCGGCGTGCTCGCGAAACTCGACATTCAGGTTGTGGTAAGTGAATTGAAGTCCCGCCTGTTGGCATTGTTCACCCACTGCGTTCATCAGGCCGGCAAGACGCTTGTAATCATCGAGCGGATTGGTTTTGGAAACACCGCCAATGCTGCCGCCCAGATAGTGGACGCCCAGCTCCGCCGCATCGTTCAGCAGAGCCGCCCAGCGCGACTTGAGTTCGGAAGGCTTGTATTCAGGCCGCAGGACGTAGGGAAGCATGTGGCTGCTGGGGGCCACGAGGCCCGCCGAATCCAGGATGCGGCGAACCTCTGAAGCTTTGCGCCCGTAGAAATCAAAGACCTCGACCTGCTTGTAGCCGATCGCGGCAACTTTTTCCATTGTGCCTGGAAAATCCTGCGCGCATTCGTTCCGCACCGTGAACAGCTCCAGGCCAATGGGAATTCCCAGCGGCTCGGCATTGAGAAGCGGCGAGTTTTGCTCTGCGAGTGCGGTGAGTCCAAGCATGGCTGCTCGCAGGAATTTTCGCCGATCAATGGATCGGAAGTCCAACATTTAAGCCCCTGCGACGGTCCCGCCGAGACGGGACGGCCGCTACAGAATTCAAACAGATACACTTCTTAATACTCGCGTTATTGCTTTTGCCTCCGGATTATGGTACCAGTTCCGTTTCACGCGATTACCTGGACTCATATCCCATCATGGCAAATATCGAAGCGATTTCCCCGGTTGCCGCCCGCGTCCGTCGAAAAATCGCGAGACGGATTATTCCGTTTGCATTCATTCTTTACATCATATGCTATCTCGACCGTGCGAACATTGCCTTCGCAAAGCTGAACATGGTAAAGGAACTCGGCTTTTCAGAGGCCGTATTCGGATTCGGGGCAGGCATTTTCTTTATCGGTTATGTGTTTCTGGAAATCCCCGGTGCCCTGATTTGCGAGCGCTGGAGCGCCCGAAAATGGATTGCGCGCATCCTGGTGAGCTGGGGACTTTGTGCGGCGCTGCTGGGCTTCATCAGGACGCCATTTCATTTTTATGGAGCTCGTTTTCTGCTGGGCCTGGCGGAGGCAGGTTTCTACCCCGGCATCATCGTTTATTTTACCCATTGGTTCGTCGGCCGTGACCGCGCGCGCGCCATGTCAGGCTTCATCGTTGGGCTTCCGGTTTCGATCATTTTGGGAGCTCCAATCTCATCCCTGTTTCTCCGGCTTCATTGGTTTGGGTTGTCGGGATGGCGTTGGGTTTTCATTCTGGAAGGAGTTCCCGCGATCATTTTTGGAATCATCACCTGGTTTTATCTCGAGGACCACCCTCGCGATGCCGCTTGGCTCGATCCGGAAGAACGCGAATGGATCTCGAACGAACTCGAGAAGGAGCGGCACGGCAAGCTGGCCGGCGGCCATGCCACGGTTTGGCAGGGTCTCAGCCAGCCTAATACTCTGATCTTGGCCTTCGCCTTATGTCTCGCCAATGTGGAAAGCTACGCATTCGTCTTCTGGCTGCCTACGACGATCCATCGCGTCTCCGGTTTCTCCGTCAGCGTTTCGACCGCCTGGGCCGCGTTGCCTTACGTCGTGGGATTTTTCGCGGTCCTCGCCTCGGGCCGGATGTCGGATCGCTCCGGTGAACGCAAGTTTCATGCCGCAGTGCCCTTAATGCTTTCGGCCACGTTTTTCTCTCTCAGTACAGTGCCGGGTCAGAGTTTCCCGGTGGTGATCACTTTGCTTTGCCTCACCACGGCGGCGGGATTTTGTTTCCCTCCTCCCTTCTGGGTATTGCCGACCCTGACGCAGGGCGAATCGGCGGCGGCTGCCTCCATCGGATTGATCAACTGCATTGGCAACCTGGGCGGGTTCTTTGGACCGTCGGCAGTCGGATTGGTGCTGGCACGCACTCATTCCTATCCTTTGGGCATGTCGATTCTTTCCATGGGAGCAATGTTGGCCGGCCTGGTTCTGTTGGCGGTGCGGGTTCCGCGAAAGCGGGTTGAAGTGATGTGCTCGACCTGATGCCTTGCGTGCATCGGGCCGATTTCTTATCAAGGAGGCAGACTTGATGAAGCGGATACTTTGCTTGATTTCGGTTCTTTTGGTATGGGCGGGCACTTTCTTCGGCGGGCAGCAATCAGAGCAATCCTTCAGCGGCCTGGACGTGGGGATGAGCAGCCTTGCCCGGCTCTCGCATGCCAAAACGCGATCCATTAGCGCCGAAAATCCGTTAGGGGAAAAGGGCAAGGGGGGAATGGCGACGGAGGGCTTGGGCGCGAACGCGGCGCGCGACCTCGGCCAAACCTGGAAAGTCTCGCCCGCCGTCCACATCGCGCCTAAACAACTTTATACGGTTGCGGAAATCCAGGGCCCGGGAGCCATCCAGCACATTTGGATGTCGCCGACGGGGAATCTTCGTTCTGCCGTCCTGCGCTTCTATTGGGACGGCGAAAGCGATCCTTCCGTCGAGGTCCCGATCGGCGACTTCTTTGCTTCCGGCTGGGGCAGATACGCCCAGGTCTCATCTCTGGCCGTTTGTGCGAATCCCTTGCGCGGTTACAACTCGTATTGGCAGATGCCTTTCAGGAAATCCGCCAAAATCACCATGGAGAATATTGGAGACGAGCCACTGGTGCTTTATTACCAGGTCGATTACACACTCACCGAAATCCCAAAGGACATGGCTTACTTTCACGCCCAGTTCCGGCGCTCTAACCCGCTGCCCTACAAGACCGACCACGTAATTCTTGATGGAGTGAAGGGTTGGGGTCAATACGTGGGAACGTATCTGGCGTGGGGTGTTCACAACACCGGCTGGTGGGGTGAAGGGGAGATCAAGTTCTTCATCGATGGCGACTCGAAGTTCCCCACGATTTGCGGAACGGGAACCGAAGACTATTTCTGCG
>JASHTZ010000562.1 GCA_030040295.1 Terriglobia bacterium
GCCGAAGCCCGGAGCCTTCACCGCACAGCACTGGAGCGTGCCGCGCAGTTTGTTCACCACCAGGGTGGCCAGCGCTTCGCCCTCCACTTCCTCGGCGATGATCAGCAGCGGCTTGCCCGATTTGGCAATCTGCTCCAGCAGAGGGAGCAGGTCCTTCATGGAGCTGATTTTCTTTTCGTGGATCAGCACCATGGCGCCCTCGAGCGCGCATTCCATACGCTCGGGGTCGGTGACGAAATAAGGTGACAGGTAGCCGCGGTCGAACTGCATCCCTTCCACAACTTCAAGTTGGGTTTCCATCGTCTTCGATTCCTCAACGGTGATGACGCCGTCCTTGCCCACCTTCTTCATCGCCTCGGCAATGATGTTGCCGATGGTGGAATCGTTGTTGGCGGAAACCGAACCCACCTGGGCGATCATCGAGCCTTCGACAGGCTTCGAAATCTTCTCGAGCTCGCCCTTGATGTGCTTCTTCGAGCCGTCTTTCTGGGGCTCGTCGTAGCCACATACCGCGCGCACTGCCATTTCGATGCCCCGCTTGATGGCCATGGGATTGGCTCCGGCGGCCACCGTCTTGACGCCTTCGCGGAAGATCGATTGCGCCAGAACCGTCGCCGTGGTGGTGCCGTCACCGGCCACGTCGCTGGTCTTGCTGGCCACTTCGCGCACCATCTGCGCGCCCATGTTCTCCAGCGGATCCTTCAATTCGATCTCCTTGGCCACCGTCACGCCGTCCTTGGTGATGGTGGGGGAGCCGAATTTCTTGTCCAGAACCACGTTGCGCCCCTTGGGGCCCAACGTCACTTTCACGGCGTCCGCAAGCTTATTCACTCCTCGGAGAATTGCCTGCCGGCTGTCTTCGCCGTGTACAATCTGTTTAGCGTTTGCCATCTTTCCTCCTTCGCTCCTCCTCTCCCCTCCCGGTTGGCCAGATAGGGGAGTTAATGATTTCAAAGTTCCTTACTTTACGGCGAGACCGCTGATTTTCCCGGCGGCTTGCCGCATTTATCGCACGTGGCTGAGCCTATTTCTTGCCCGCCGCCGCTTTCGCGTGCTCGATCACTCCCAGCACTTCCTCTTCGCGCAGGATCAGGTACTCGTTGTCGTCCACCTTGATTTCCGTGCCGGAATACTTGCCGAACAGAATGCGGTCGCCCGCCTTCACGTCCAGGGGGATGATCTTGCCGTCCTCCGTCTTCTTGCCATTGCCGACGGCAATCACTTCGCCCTCTTGCGGCTTCTCTTTCGCCGAATCGGGAATAATGATTCCGCCCTTGATCGTTTCTTTTTCTTCGACCCGCTTGATAATCAGCCGGTCATGAAGAGGTCTTACCGTCATGTTGAAGTCTCCTTTCCTCCTCGGACTCGCTCGACGCTCAGGTCCGCCGGGCTTAGCGACTTCCGCCCCCGCCTGGAGGGCCGCCTCGGGCTAGTGCCGTAAGGCCTTAATGATTTGATTTGCCCCATCTCACAGATAAATCACAGGATTTAGCAGCCAGACGGTGCGAGTGCTAATTTAATCCTTTCAGGTGAATTCGTCAAGAGGAATATTCGTCCTGAAATCAACAAATTGGCACTCGGATGCATCGAGTGCTGATTTGACATCGAGTTTGGGTTTAAATTTGGTAAGTTCATTGTATCTAGTTGATCTTATTTCCTTTATCTTATTCGATTTTCAGTCTTGCTTGACGTTTCGCTCTGAAGTCAGTTGTTTTTGAATAGCCAGGTTTGTCGTTTCCCTCCGCCTGCCGTATAATTAATTCGGTCTTTATGAATCACTCGCAATTGGGGGACGGGTCGCGGCATTTGGGCAGGATTTCCGCGCTCGTGGCTCTTGCGGCTTGTCTATCCAGCTTTGCTGTCCGAGCCTCCGCCCAGGAGAAAGATGAAGAACCGCCCCTGCCGCAGACGCCTGTTGCACCGGCTTTGCCAGATACCATTTTGCCGCAAATTAATGCCTTCATTCAGGGAGTGTCGACTCCCCACATTGCCGCTTTAGCAGACGCGCTTCACATCGATGGGAAATTGGAAGATGCGCCGCCCGAAATTCCGCGTAACTCTCTCGTGGCGGCCGGCGATCTCGATGGCGATGGTGTGCCGGAGATCCTCCTCAAGTGGGCGGTCCCCGACAATTTGCTGGGGGCGGACGTCGCGCCTGATCCAAATTCGCGACCACTTTGGAGCGTCTACCTTCTCTCGTGGGACGGAGCGCATTGGAAAGCCTCGCGCTTGGTTTCCAACGTCGAGAATTTCAGCCACACGCTCATCAATCTTGGCCCGACGGTGGGACGCGGTTTGGCGATTGTCATCCCCGGAGACGAATCGCAGCCTGCAGATCCGATGGTCTTCCAGGTGAAGGACCATGCCGCGAAGCTTCTGTGGGATGGGCAGGCGGAGGATAGCCGCTTGCAGCCTCTCCTCCAGGCGCAAGTGAACTTTCAGGGGCCATCGGGCGCGCCGTCCGAAATGATCGTGACAGGACGCGCCGATCCCGGGTTGCTGCAATTCCCCCGTGGCGGGAAGCGCGGCTTCGACGCGCGCACGATTTATCATTGGGATGGCAAGGCCTTCATTCCCGCCAAGACCGAGTATGTCGCCAATCAGGATTACACGCTCTATCGATTTATTTCGGCGCTCCACCTGCACGATTATTCCGCAGCTTATGCGCTGGTAGTTCCCGCAAAGTTTTTGAATGCCAATTCACCTTCGCTGGAATCTTTTCGCAAATTCGTTCAGGATAATTGGCCGGAGTTTCTTCAGGATAACGTGTTCCGCGCACCTGAGATGCTCGCGGGCTCGCCGGATCGATATTCCATCGTCCTGTCCAAGCCCAACCAGCGATTTGTTTATCACCCGATTTTTACTAACGATGGTAAATTCTTGTTGACGGGACTAGCTCGCACGCGAGAGACAGCCGAGCCTTGAATCGGGTGATCGGCTGAACAAGAACTGAAATACTTTGATACACCCGGAAAAAGGCAGTCTGCTGAGTTCGCAAGAATGTTCAACCGATCACGCGATCACCTGATCTCCCGATAAGATATGACCGTTCCCCACGCTACGCTCCTGTTTGTGGCCGCGTTCGTAGCCGGCGCGATGAATTCTGTCGCCGGGGGCGGCAGCTTCTTTTCATTTCCCGCGCTGATCTTCACCGGAGTTCCTCCCATCCCCGCCAACGCCACGAACACGGTCGCCGTGTGGCCGGGGTCTGTGGCGAGCGTTTTTTCCTACTGGCACCGATTGCCGAAATCCGCGCGCGTTATGGTCCCGCTGATTGCCATCAGCCTTCTGGGTGGAGTCACGGGCGCCGTGGTGCTTCTGCACACGCCCCAGGCGACGTTTATGTCCCTTGTTCCGTACTTTTTTGGAATCGCCACCTTGCTCTTTACCTTTGGCAAGCGCCTGACAGGAAGACTTGGCAAGGCGATGAAGCGCCAGGGGCCGCCATCACTCCCGCTGCTCGCCGGGCTCACGTTGATTCAATTCTTCATTGCCCTCTATGGCGGATTTTTTGGCGGTGGCATGGGCATCCTGATGCTTGCCATGCTCGAGATGATGCAACTTGAGGATATCCACGCGATGAACGGTCTTAAAGCGCTGCTGGGATCGGCCATCAACGGGGCGGCCGTAGTGACGTTCATCGTGGCGCGCGAAGTTGAGTGGCCGCAGGGAATCCTGATGATCGTGGCGGCTGTGATTGGCGGGTACGGTGGCGCCCATTACGCGCAGAAGCTTGACCCGCGCTGGGTGCGTTCTACGGTGATCGTCGTGGGAACTGGAATGACGATTTACTTTTTCTGGCGATATTGAGCGCAGCTACGACACGGTCATCCCGGCCGCTCATGCTACACACCAAATTGGAATTCACAATTCACGATTCATAATTCATACTGATATTGCATGAATGGAGAACAGAAGCTCCGCCAAGCCGCCAATCCGTACATTGAATTTCGCAATGTCTATAAGTCATTCGATGGCCAGCCGGTGCTTGAGGATGTGAACTTCGACGTTCGACATGGTGAAATGGTGGCCGTGCTGGGGCGGAGCGGCGTAGGAAAGAGCGTGACGCTCAAACACATCCTGGGCTTCCTGAAGCCCGATTCCGGACAGGTTTTTGTAGCGGGCCGGGAAGTCGACGCCCTGAACGAGGAGGAATTAATGAACGTTCGGCGGCGCGTCACCATGGTATTTCAGTCCGGCGCGCTGTTCGATTCACTGACGGTTGGCGAAAATGTGGCCTATCCGCTGCGCGAGCGAGCTCTGCGGGGATTGGCCATGAGCGAGGGGGAGATTCAGCAGCGTGCAGAGAGCCTGCTTGCGCACGTGGAATTGGAGGGCATGAGCGAACGGATGCCCTCCGACCTGAGCACGGGCATGCGCCGCGCCGTGGCCATCGCACGGGCCCTTGCCGCGGAGCCCGAGTGCATTCTCTACGATGAACCCACCACCATGGTTGATCCGCTGATGGCGCAGACCCTCGGTGACCTGATTCTGAAGGTAAAACAAAAAAGCGGGCTCACCTCCATCGTTGTGACGCACGACATGAAGCTGGCGCGCAAGCTCGCTGACCGCCTGGTGTTTCTGGTGGATGGCCAGGTGGCGTTTTTCGGCACAGTAAGTGAGATGGATCAGTCCAATGTCCCCATGGTTCGGGAATTCATTCAGCTCGATGAGGTCTCGTTCTTGTCCGCAGGGCATTGAGATCGAAACGGTCCATTCAAACTTAACCCATGCTGGTCCTTAACCAAAGCGAAGTCGAAAACCTTCTGGATCATGACCGCTTGATCGATGCACTAGCTCCGGCCATGGCGGAGCTGAGCGCGGGTAGCGTTTCCATGCCCGCGCGCCTACTGACCCAGGTGCGCGAGCGGCGGGCAGTCTTGGCCGCCATGCCGGTCTATCGCAGCGAGACGCGCACGCTTTCCGCGAAACTCCTCAGCATGTTTCCTGAAAACAACGGCAATGGCCTGCCCAGCCACCAGGCGGTGATCCTGGTTTTTGATGCTGTGACCGGTGCACCGCGCGCCCTGGTGGATGGAAACTCCATTACGGCCGCGCGGACCGCCGCGTGCTCCGCCCTGACCACACGTCTTCTGGCGCGAGAGGATGCTCATGTGTTGCTGATTGTGGGAACGGGCGTTCAGGCTCGCGCCCATGCCGCGGCGATACCGCTTGTCCGGCCCATCCGCGAGATTCGCGTCCTGGGCCGCGATGCGCAAAAGGCCGCGCGCTTGGCCGAGGAAATTGCCCGGAAGCAGGGAATCAATTCGATGGCGTGCAAGGAACCGGAGCAGGCCTTCACGGATGCCCACATTGTTTGCGCGGCCACGCACGCTATGGTGCCGGTTGTGAAGGGCGCATGGCTCGAGCCCGGAATGCACGTGACTTCCGTTGGTCTTAATCCCGACGGGCGCGAGCTGGATGCCCACGCTGTGTC
>JASHTZ010000563.1 GCA_030040295.1 Terriglobia bacterium
ACCGACTCATCCAGCCACACGCACTGCTCGCGCTCGGGGCCTGTGGAGACCATGGCGATTTTCACCCCCACCTGGTCCGCCAGGAAGCTGAGGTAATCGCGCGCGCGCGGCGGCAGTTGCGAGGCCTCGTGCGCGCCGAAGGTGTCTTTCTGCCAGCCGGGAACGGTTCGATAATGCACCTTCAACTGCTCGAGGGTTTCGACCTCCGCGGGGAAATCCTTAAACCGCTTGCCCTTGAATTCGTATTCGACGCCCACGGGAATTTCCGCCAGGGTATCGAGAATATCGAGCTTGGTGATGATCACGGCGCTGAGATGATTCACGCGCGCGCTGTAGCGTGCGAGCGGCACGTCAAACCAGCCGCAGCGCCGCGGGCGCCCGGTGACGGCGCCGTATTCGCCGCCGCGCTTGCGAATTTCTTCCCCTTCCGCGCCCAGTGCTTCCGTAGGAAACGGCCCGCTGCCCACGCGCGTGGAGTAAGCCTTGGAAACGCCCAACACTGCATGGATGCGCGTCGGTCCCACGCCGGTGCCCGTGCAGGCTCCGCCGGCCGCGGCGCTTGAACAGGTGACAAAGGGATAGGTGCCGTGGTCGAGATCCAACAGCGTTCCCTGGGCGCCTTCAAACAACACGCGCTTGCCCCGGTCCATTTCCGTGTTCAGGTAAACCGAAACGTCCGCAAGGTACGGAAGCATGCCCTCGGCAACTCGCAAAAATTTCTCCGTCAAATCGTCGGCGTCCAGCGGGGGCGCGGAGAATAGCGCCGCGTCAATGCGATTCTTTTCCGCCACCAACTCTTTGCACATCTCGCGGAACCTCGCCGGATCGCGCAAATCCGACGTGCGCAGGCCCCGCCGCCCTGCCTTGTCCTCGTAGCTCGGCCCGATGCCCTTGCGCGTCGTACCGATTTTCCCGTCGCCGCGGGCGTTTTCCGCCGCAACTTCGTGCTCGCGATGGTAGGGCAAAATCAAATGCGCGCGGTCGCTCACCATCAGCCGGCCGGCGACGCTTGCGCCCGAGTCTTCCATCTTGCGAATCTCCTGCTGCAAGGCTTCGGGATCAATCACTACGCCGTTTCCGAGCACGGCGGTCTTGTCCGGGCGGACAATGCCGGTGGGAAGAAGCTGAAGAACGTATTTCTTCTCCCCCACCAGAACGGTATGTCCGGCGTTGGCGCCTCCCTGATAGCGGGCGACGATGTTAAAGCGCCCCGACAGGGTATCCACCACCTTGCCCTTGCCCTCATCACCCCACTGAACTCCCACGATTACGACATTGCTTGGCATGTGGCCTGTTTTCCCTATTCGAGATGTTTGTCCAGAATCCGCTTCAGCGATTCTTTCGACGTGCTCCCCACCACCTGCTCCATCACCTTCCCGGCCTTGAAGAGAATGAGCGTGGGGATGCTGCGAACTCCAAAACGCCCGGCCGACTCGAGGTTATCGTCCACATTCAGCTCTCCGATTTTCGCCTTGCCGGCGTATTCCTCCGCCAGGGCGTCCACCGTGGGCGACATCATGCGGCATGGGCCGCACCAGGTGGCCCAGAAATCCACCAGCACGGGTTCGGCAGACTTCAATACGTCCTGCTCAAAATTTTGATCGGTAAATTCCAGGGTATGACTCCCAGCCATTTTCAAAAGCCTCCGGGGTATGGGGGAATGGTCATGTTTTCTGCGCCGTTTGAGAACCGGGCTTCCGCAGACTTTCATAAATCCGGGCATAGGCCTTTGCCGAGGCCACCCAGGAAAAGTCCTTCTTCATGCCGTTTAGCATCAAGTTGCGCCACGTTTGTCCCGCTTTGTAAGCCTCGAGCGCAGCTTGAATTGTCGTGAGCAGGGCTTGCGGAGAATACGCCTGAAACTTGAAGCCCGTTCCGGCTTTTCCGTCGAAGGGATCGATGGTGTCATCCAGGCCACCCGTGGCTCGGACGATGGGCACGGCTCCGTATTTCAGGCTGTAGATTTGATTGAGCCCGCAAGGCTCATACCGCGATGGCATCAAGAACATATCCGACCCGGCCTCGATTTGATGTGCCAGGGTGTTGTCGTAGGCGACTTTCACCAGGAATTTCTCCGGATACTTCACCGCCAGCGTGCGAAACAGGTCTTCAAACGCGCGCTCTCCCGTTCCCAGCGCCACGATGTAAACGTCCAATGCGGCCAATTGCTCGGAAATGGACGCGATTAGGTCAAATCCCTTCTGCGAAGCGAAGCGCGATATGATTCCAATCACCGGGCGTGTGAGCACGGCAGCCGCCACACCCATCTTTTCAAGCAATGCCTTTTTACACGCCGCCTTTCCCTTCAAATCCGCGAGTGTGTAATTGGCCGCCAGGAGCTTGTCCGTGGCGGGATTCCACTCCTGATAATCGACCCCGTTGAGAATTCCCTGCAATTGGCCGGCGCGCGACCGGACCACGCCCTCCAGGCCGTACCCGAACTCGGGCGTTTGGACCTCTTCCGCATACTTGCGGCTGACGGTGGTGATGAAATCCGAAAAGATAATACCACCTTTCAGCAGATTCAAATTTCCGTAATATTCCAAACCGTCAATGGTAAATAGACCGGCGTGCAGCCCGATTTGGGGAAGAAAGTGGGGAGGGAAAATTCCCTGGTAACCCATGTTGTGAATCGTGAACACCACGCGGGTGGCGCCAAAATATCCGTCATCCTCATAGAGATTGCGCAAATAGACGGGAACCAGCGCCGTTTGCCAGTCGTGGCAGTGAATGATGTCGGGAGGAGCCGCATCGCGCTTGAGGAATTCCAGTGCCGCCATGGAAAAAGCTGCGAAGCGATGGATGTTATCCGGAAAGTCGGCGCCATTCTGCTGGTAAAGGCCGTCGCGGTCGAAATACTCGGGGCAATTGATCAGGAAGGTTTGCACCTGACTTGCGCGCCCGGCGTTCTGCGCGGCGGCGAATTTGTAACCTATTCCGAGCGGCAGGGTGAGGCTCTGGGCATAGGGGACTGCCGCGCCCGCCGGGGTGGAGCGGTAGCGGGGCAAAATGACCTCCACATCGTGGCCCAGCGTCGCGAGCGCCTTGGGGAGCGCGCCCACAACGTCTGCCAGCCCGCCTGTCTTGGAAAACGGGACGCCTTCCGACGCGACGAAAGCAACCTTCACGTCGCCACTCCTTCCCAGAGATTCAGAGGACCAAACTTCGTTACGTTAGAGGATGCCCCCTGCATTGTCAAGGACAGGTGGTCATGGCACGAGGATTTGGGTTTTCTGTAGTCTCCAGTGTGTCTTATTTGGTCGGGCAAAAATTCCTCACCAGAGAGCACACAGAAGAACATAGAGGGTTTTCTCTGTGTGCCTCCGTGATCTCTGTGGTGAATGCTTTTACAGGCGCAGCTCATGCTATGATTCGACCCGGAAACGGACGGTGAATCCAAAATCCAAAAACGCAAACCCAAGATCAAAGAACGCCGCCCCAAGCTTGGGCAGCATTTTCTCCACGATCCGCAGTACCGAACCCGAATTCTCGAAGCGCTCGCCATCCAGCCGGATGATTTAGTGTTCGAAATCGGCCCAGGGCGCGGCGCCATGACTTCCCTGCTGGTAAGGCAGGCTCGCAAGGTGATTGCCATCGAAATCGACCGTGATCTTGT
>JASHTZ010000564.1 GCA_030040295.1 Terriglobia bacterium
GATAGTAGAGCGCCTCGTTCTCGACAATCACTTCCAAGACTGCCGGAGGATGAATCTGACCCTGAATGAGCGCCTCCGAGAGTGGGTCTTCCAGATGCTTTTGCAGCGCGCGACGCAGCGGCCGCGCACCATAGGAACGATCCACGCACGTCTTTTCCAAAATCCAGTGGGCGGCTTCATCCGAAAGAGTCAACGAAATGCTCTTCTGCGCAAGGTTCTGGTTCATCTGGCCGACCAGGAGATCCAGAATCTGAATCAGGTCGCCGTCCGTCAAGGCGTTAAATACGATAACCTCGTCCAGCCGGTTCAGAAACTCAGGATTGAACAGCCGCTTGACCTCGCTCATCACCAGCTCCTCGGCCTTTTTCTCCGTCGCTCCCTCGACCGCCGACTGGAAACCCAGATGAGCCCGCCGCTCCAGATAGCGCGCACCGATGTTCGAAGTCATGATGATGATGGCGTTTTTGAAGTCCACGGTGTTGCCGAGGCCGTCCGTCAACTGGCCGTCTTCAAAGACCTGCAAGAGGATGTTAAAGACGTCCGGGTGCGCCTTTTCGATTTCGTCCAGCAGGATGACGGAATAGGGCGCGCGCCGCACGCGCTCGGTGAGCTGCCCGCCCTCCTCATAACCCACGTATCCGGGCGGGGAGCCAATCAGTTTCGAAACCGAGTGCTTCTCCATGAATTCCGACATATCAAAGCGCACCAGGGCGCGCTCCGATCCGAACAGGAAAGCGGCAAGCGAACGGGCCATTTCCGTTTTTCCCACGCCCGTCGGACCGAGAAACAGGAACGAGCCCACCGGGCGGCCGGGCAGCTTCAAGCCCGCGCGCGAACGGCGGATGGCGCGCGCCAGGGCGGAGATCGCGCGGTCCTGGCTGATGATGCGCTTGTGCAGCTCATCCTCCATGCGCAGCAGCTTGGCGCTTTCCTCTTCCTTGATGGCGGTCACGGGCACGCCCGTCCAGCGCGCCACGACTTCCTCGATGTCCTCGTGCGTGACCACGCCCATAGCGGTTTCGTCAATATTGTACTTTTCGCGCAGCAAGCGAAGGTTTTCACGCTCTTTGCGCTCTTCATCGGAATAGAATCGCGCCTTTTCAAACTCGTGGTTGGCGATGGCGTTCTCCATCCGGTGAACCACGAACTTGATGCGCTTCTGCACGTCGATCATTTCCTCGGGCAGGGAGCTCTGCCGCAACTTCACGCGCGCGCCTGCCTCATCGATCAGGTCTACGGCCTTGTCGGGCAGGAAACGATCGGGGATATAGCGATTGGAATGGTAAACGGCGCCGTTCAGTGCCTCATCCGTGTAGGTGACGGCATGGAATTTCTCGTACCGGTCCTTAATGCCGAAAAGAATCTTGATGCCCTCGCCCTCCGACGGGGGCGGAACCTTCACCGCCTGGAATCGCCGCTCGAGCGACCGGTCTTTCTCGATTGATTTGCGGTACTCGGCCGGAGTGGTGGCGCCGATGCACTGGATTTCGCCGCGGGAAAGAGCGGGCTTCAGGATGTTGGCGGCGTCCAGCGAACCCTCCGCTGAACCCGCTCCCACCAGGGTGTGAAGCTCATCGATGAAGATGATGGCGTTCTGCGCCTCCATCAATTCCTTCATGATGGTCTTCAGGCGTTCTTCAAACTGCCCGCGATATTTGGTGCCCGCAACGATGAGGGAAAGGTCCAGGGCCAGGATGCGCTTGTCGGCGAGGAAGGAAGGCACATCGCCGTCGGCAATGCGCTGGGCAAGACCTTCCACGATAGCGGTCTTTCCCACGCCCGGCTCGCCGATCAGCACCGGATTGTTCTTGGTGCGGCGGCAGAGAATCTGGACAACCCGTTCCAATTCACCCTCGCGGCCGATGAGGGGGTCCAACTGGCTTTCCATCGCCGCCTGCGTCAAGTCGCGGCTGAATTCGCCCAACAGGGAGGTTTCCTTGGGCCGCGCCGCCGAGGCCTTATCGCTCTGCACGCGGCTCAGCTCCTCGCGCAACGTGGAGAGGCGCAGCCCTCGCTCATGCAGGATTTCCGCCGCAAATGACTTGTCCTCACGCAGCAGGCCCAGCAGCAGATGCTCCGTGCCGATGTGCTTATGCGCCAGGCGTTCGGCCTCTTCCGCCGCATACGCCAGCACCCGCTTGCACTCCTGGCTGAGGGGCAGGTCAACGGAGGTTGAAACTTTTTCGCGAATAGGCGTGCGGCCCTCAATCTGTTTGCGGATGGATTCAATCGACGTGTGCGAGCGCAGGAATCGATTGGTGAGCGCCTTGTCTTCTCTCAGCAGGCCCAGCAACAGGTGCTCGGTTTCAATGAAGGGGCTGCCGAATTGGCTGGCTTCGTAGCGAGCAAAGAAAATCACTCGCCGGGCTTTTTCAGTATACCTCTCGAACATAGCTCCTCAGTTCTTCGTGGACCCCGCCTTCCTCCTGTCTCCCGTGCCCTGGGAAATGCGGGGGTCATGGAACTATTGGAACTACCCATTCCGTCAGCTTGCCCTTCGACAAACGCAAGGTTCGATGGGCGCGACGGGCCAGGTCCAGATTGTGCGTCGCCAGCACCGAAGTCAAACCATGCGCACGGTGCAGGCTTTCGAGCAAATCGATCACGCGCTCTGCGGTGCGGTGATCCAGGCTCCCCGTGGGTTCATCCGCCAGCAGGAGCGCCGGCTGATTGGCCAACGCACGGGCCAGAGCTACCCTTTGTTGCTCCCCCCCGGAGAGTTCCCCCACCCGGCGGGACGAGGCGCTTGCCAAGCCCACTTCTTCCAGCAACTTCTGAGCGCGCCCCCTGGCTTCATTTCGCCCGCAGCCACGAATTAACTGCGGAATCACCACATTTTCTATCGCGCTAAACTCCGGCAGAAGATAGTGCATCTGCCAGACAAAGCCTATTTGCTCATTACGATACACGGCGCGTTCGGCCTCGTGAAACCCGCCGAGTTCCCTTCCCTGGAAGTATACCTCACCCGCTGTCGGAGTGTCCAGCGCTGCCAACATGTGCAGCAAAGTCGTCTTCCCCGACCCGGATTCCCCCACCAACGCTACAAACTCCCCCGCCTGGACCTCCAAGTTTAAATCGTCCAGCACCAGGATTTCTTCATCCCCTGAGCGAAAGGACTTATTCAGGTTAACGGCCTTTAAGATTGGTGATTGTCCGTTGTCCATGGTCGAAGCGTGAACTTCAGTGTAACCCGACCATGGCTGCGGGAAAAGTTTAAACCATAGGGCGTGGCTCTCGGCAAGGGCCCACGAGCCGACCTCATTCGTACCTCAGTATCTCCACCGGATTTAGTCTGGCTGCCGAGAGTGACGGATAGAGCGTTGCCAGAAAACTGATGGTGAGCGCCGCGGCGGCGATCCACACTCCATCCAAGGCGTGCGCGTGGAACGGCACCCATGACAGCGAGTAAACGTCAGCCTGAAGCGGGAACAACTTGTAGGTATTTCCCAGCCACGAAATCGTGTAGCCGAGAATGAGTCCGAGGGCCGTGCCCAGGCCGCCGATGGCCACGCCATGAAGGGTGAACACCGCCCAAATCTGCCGCTGGCGCGCGCCCATGGACATCAGCACGGCGATGTCGCGATTCTTTTCCATCACCATCATGACCAGCGCAATGAAGATGTTCAGCGCCGCCACCACCATGATCAGTCCGATGGTCAGGACGGTGACCAGCCGCTCCAGGCGCATGGCGCTGAACAGCGAGTGGTTTTGCTCAATCCAGGTCGTCGCGTCAAACCCCTTCCCGGCGGCTTGCTTGATTTCCTCCGCCACTTGCGGGGCGCGATAGATGTTGTCGATTTTGAACTCGATGACCGACGCGACATCCGCTAGGTCCAACAGGCGCTGCGCGGCCGGGAGGCTGGTGAACGCCCAAGAGGTATCGAAATCATAGAAACCGGAATCGAAAATTCCCACGACATGGAAGTGGCGGTACTTGGGCACGATTTCGAGAGGCGTGAGATAGCCCTGTGGGCTCGTCACCGTAACCCTGTCACCCATGTCGACTCCCAAGGTCTTCGCCAAATCCTTGCCCAGAATGATCGGGTCGGCATCGGGAAAAGTCTCCGACAATCCGTCCAGCTTTCCTTCGGTCAAATGCTGAAGCATCGTTCCCACTTTCACTTCTTTGGCGGGCTCGATGCCTTTCAGATAAATTCCCTGAGCGCGCGATCCGTGGGAGATGAGCAGTTCCCCGTAAAGCGAGGGCACGGAGGCCACAACGTGCGGCAAACGCCCCAAACGCGCGGCGAGCTCATCATAATTGCGGATGCCGTCATTCTCTGTGCGCAGCAAATTGATGTTGGCCATGACGCCGAGCAGATGTTGTTCCAGTTCCTCCGTAAAACCCGTGCTGATGGCCAACGCGATCACCAGCGCGCACACTCCCGCCATTACACCCAGCACTGAAATCATGGTGATAATCGAAATCGCAGCCTGACGCCGCTTTGCTCGGAGGTAGCGAAGAGCCATGAAAAATTCAAAATTCATATCTGCTCTAATTATCAACGAGCGAGAGGTTTGCGCCAAGTAGAAAGGCTTTCTGCTACTTCGGGGCAGGGTAGTTGACAGTTCCCCGCACCGTACCTAAGATTTTAAAGCCATTTGCCCCGCACACGCGGGAAGCAAAGCGGCCGGAGGGAGATTGACGGAAATGGCGGTTGAATACGACCTTCAGCAAGTGGAGCCGGACATTACCCTGGCAAGCTTGACAGGCCAACTGAACATGGGGAGCCGGCCCATGGACTTTGAACATGAGGTCAAGCAGCGTATCGAAGAAGGCTCAAGGAAAATGGTCCTCGATTTGCGCGGGATCACCTTCATCGACAGCGCGGGAGTAGGCATGGTGGCTGCTTGCGCAAAAGTTATGTCCAAAGCAGGAGGCAAATTGCTGGTGGTAAGCACGGGCGGAAAAGTAAAACAAATGCTCGAGCTCACTCACTTGAACAAAGTAATCGGCGTGTACCCGGATCTCCCCTCCGCTTACGCGGCCTTCGGGCCGCCTACAGCGGCGCCCGGCCATTTTTGAATCAAGTCACCCCAACCGTTTACCCCTGCTGCTTCTCAGGACGCAGCAGAGGGAAAAGAATCACATCGCGGATGGAGCGCGAGTTGGTGAGCAGCATCGTCAAGCGGTCAATGCCGATGCCCTCGCCCCCTGTAGGCGGCATTCCATAACTCAGCGCCCGAATGTAATCCTCGTCGATGGCATGGGCCGTCAGGTCGCCCTTTTCGCGCAATTGCTGTTGGTATTGGAAGCGATTGCGCTGCTCCTCCGGATCGTTCAGCTCACTGAAAGCGTTGGCGATTTCCATGCCGCCGATATAAAGCTCGAAGCGCTCGACATAATTGGGATTGTCAGGCTTCTGTTTGGAAAGCGGGGAAACTTCGAGCGGATAATCGGTCACAAAGGTGGGCTGAATCAGGTGTTCCTCCGCCACCAACTCGAAGAACAGCGCCAGGAGTTCCCCCGATCGCTTGTCTTGGACAATCTGCGGATTGATAGGCGCTACGCCGCGCTGTGTCAACCAGGGATTCAGGGCGGGAACGCGGTCGGCGAGGGCCTGGGCATCGTCCAACTGGGCAGGAGTCGGCGCCGCCACTTCCCTCGGCCAGTAACGCAACACCCCTTCTTTCATCGTCAACCGCTCGAATTTTGCAAAGGAAATGCGCTGGCCGTCGTAATCGAATTCCACGTTTCCCAGTACCTCTTCGGCCACCTTTCGCAACAACCGCTCCGTCAGCGCGATGAGATCCTGATAATCCGCATAGGCCTGGTAGAACTCCAGCATCGTGAACTCAGGGTTGTGTTGCGTGGAGATTCCCTCGTTGCGGAAATTCCGATTAATCTCATAGACGCGATCGAGCCCGCCCACGATGAGGCGCTTCAGATAAAGTTCCGGTGCGATGCGCAAATAAAGGTCGATGTCCAACGCGTTGTGATGCGTGATGAAAGGGCGCGCCATGGCTCCGCCCGCCAGGGGCTGCATCATGGGCGTTTCCACTTCCAAAAAGCCTTCCGCCTCAAGGAAGTTTCGAATCGCACGCACCAGCTTGCCGCGGCGCTCGAAAATCGTGCGGACTTCTTCATTCACCATCAGGTCGAGATAGCGCTGGCGATAGCGAATTTCCACATCGGTCAGGCCGTGCCATTTCTCCGGCAGCGGCAAAACCGCCTTGGCGAGAAATTCGAGGCGTTCGGCATGAATGGTGAGTTCGCCGGTCCGCGTGCGGAACAGATACCCTTCAACGCCGATCAAGTCGCCGAGGTCGAGCAGCTTGTAAAGCTCGAAATCGCGCTCGCCCACGGCG
>JASHTZ010000565.1 GCA_030040295.1 Terriglobia bacterium
GGTGTCTTCGTGTTTTCACTGGCCCTGCTGGACCTGGGCCTGATCGTCATCGTGGTGCACCCGGTCGACCGGCTTTCTCGCATGGCAGACCAGATTAGCAGTGGAAATTTCCACCTTCAGGAAATTCCCGCCAAGGGTTCTGATGAAATTGCCCAGTTGACGCACTCCTTCAATCGGATGTTCCAAACACTGACTCACGCTCTTGGGGCATCGGAAGCAGACCAGGTCTGAGCGCACCCCCCGTCGCGCAAACAATTCGAACCCGCGACCGAGCAACCATGGAGTCCCATGCGCAGTCCAATTTAACAAACGCGACTTTTCATAGTTTTAGATTATGATGATAGAGGATTTGCGCCTGACGGAGTTGCTGCGCCGGCAAGGAGAAGAGAGTAGGACGATGAGAAATAGTGACCTGATCCCAGCGTGGGGCCGCGTTTTGAAGGGCCAAAAGCCGTTCCTTTCCGTCGAGATTACCAAGGAATGCCCGCTGCAATGTCCGGGGTGTTACGCCTACGGCGCTGACCACTTGGGTGGAGCGGCCACTTTGCGCGACTTGAGCGACGCCAAAGGGGATGACCTGGTGAACGGCATTCTGGGATTGGTGCGGCACTATCACCCTCTGCACGTATCGATCGTGGGCGGAGAGCCACTGGTGCGCTATCGCGAGCTGGAGATCCTGCTTCCCAAACTGGAGAGCATGGGAGTGGAAGTGATGGTGGTCACCAGCGCGGTGCGGCCTATTCCCGAATCCTGGCGAAAGCTCTCGAATCTCTACATTGCTGTTTCCATCGACGGGCTTGCCCCTGAACACGACCGCCGCCGCGCTCCCGCCACTTACGAGCGCATTCTGAAGCACATTGCCGGGCACAAAATCAACATTCATTGCACGATTACGCGGCAACTGCTGAAGCGTGCGGATTATTTGAAGGAATTTGTTACCTTCTGGTCGGGGCAAAAGGAAACTCGAAGAATCTGGTTCAGCCTCTACACGCCGCAGGAGGGTGAGGTCAGCGAAGAACGGCTGACACCTTCGGACCGCGCGAAAGTATTGGCGGAACTGCGGCGGCTAAACCGGGAATTTCCGCTCATCGAGGCTCCTGACCGCCTGCTAAGAGGCTTTCAGGACCCGCCCGCCACACCGCAGGAATGTATGTTCGCGCAAATCACCGCCTGCATCTCCTCCGATCTCACGACATCCATCACGCCCTGCCAATTTGGCGGGAGGCCCGTGTGCTCCGAGTGCGGATGCATCGCTTCCGCGGGGCTCGCCTCCTTCGCCAAATACAAGCTTGCCGGCCTGGTTCAAATCAGCAAGATTTTTTCGCTTTCGAAGAAGGTGGGTGATTTTGTCTCCGCTGGAACGGCCTGAGCGCGGCAACTTGGAAGAATTGCACGATGGATATTACTTTCCGCCAGGAAGGTTGCCGAGAAACTCCGTAACCGCTTTCTCGTACTGTTCCCGCGCCTGGTTAAAGCCCTCGCCGTGGCGTCTGCCGGGCAGAACGATTATTCGCGAAAGCGGACTCCGGGCTTGTGAATAAAGCTTCCGGGCCACGGAGGGGGGCATGCGGCGGTCACCCTGCACGGCGACAAAGAGAATGGGCCGGTTGCCGATTCGCCCCACAGCTTTCACACAATCGAAATCCGCAACGTGGAAGTGGCCTCGCCGGGCGGTTAAATAAGCGACCTCATCCGCAATCGGAAAACCGGGCAGATGTAGAAACAGCCGCAGGTGGTGCCGCATCGTGCTCAGCATGGAGTCAAATGAGCTGTCGGAAATCACCGCTGCAATGTCGGGCGAATCGGCGGCCGCCAGTAACGACGCTGCCGCACCCATCGATACACCCCAGACGATGACCGGCCTCGGCGCGTGCTCGCTCTCAAGGGCGTAGTGCACGGCGCCCAGCACGTCCAATCGCTCCTGGTAACCCAGCGTGGTGATTTTACCGCCGCTCATTCCCTGGTGGCGAAGGTCGAAGAGCAACCCGTTATATCCCAGACTGTGTCCATACACCGCCATGGGCAGCATTTCAATTCGCGTGCGGTTGAGTCCGTGAACGTAAATGATCGTGCCGCGCGCAGTTCCCTCGGCCGGAACGTACCAGCCCTTCAGCGGCGTCCCATCCGTCGCGGGAAACTCGATCCAGCTAAAATCCATGTTGAAGGATTTCGGCGTCTTGCCGTCGTTGGGATCGCGGTAATGATATTGTCGAGTGGTGACAAGACCGGCGAAAAACCACGGGACATATCCAAGAAAGAATCCCGCCACGAGGATGACGAGGGTCAACACCACGTTGCGGATGATCTTCAGTATTCGCGAGCCTGCGGGCACCTAAACCTCCGGCGGGGATTGTATCATTCACCAGTCATTTCAGGCGTAAACGCGAGCTGGTCACACAACTTACTTCTCTGATTTCTCTCGAAGGGTTCGGCGCAGGATAGGTAGCGCGAGCCTGTCTTTCTCCCCCGCCGTGGCCGCTTTAACCTTGATCAGCGTCTCCAACTTCAGGATATGGACTTGAAGTCCAGCCCCGATGTTCAATTCAATGGAGTCTCCAATTAAATCATCGTAGCTTTGCCCGTGGCCGATCGTTCCGAGAAGATCGAGCGGTCCCATTCGCGTCATCAAGAGTCGGTGGCCCGGCGATTCAAGGTGGCTGCGATCAGGTTTTTTTCGGCGGGCGCCTGAGGTGCGGTAGTGTGCCTCCAGATCTTCCAACGCAGCAAGCAATCGGCCGATATTCCCGGGATGGCGCGAATGGACGACGTCAAGGTCAAAAGTCGCAATCGGAGCGCCCTGTAAAACACCAGCCACTCCTCCCACGACAATCAAATCAATCCGTTTTCTTCGTAGCTTTCGAAGTATGGCGAGAAAGTTTTGGGTTTCCACGACGCAATCTCAAAATTGCAAGAGAGTTTTCCTGCGCGAA
>JASHTZ010000566.1 GCA_030040295.1 Terriglobia bacterium
GGCCATCGCGGCGGTGGAGAAGGCGGTGGAATCACTGAAGGCAGGGAAGTCGTTCCTGGCGTTTCCGGAAGGCACCCGCAGCCCCGACGGCCGACTCCAGACCTTCAAAAAGGGGCTTTTCGTAATGGCCATCAAAGCCGGCGCGCTCATCGTTCCCGTTTCGGCTTCCGGCGCGCGCAAGGTGATGCCCAAGGGGACGTTTGCAATTCACCCCGGGCGAGTGCGCATCACGATTCATGAGCCCATCAACGCGGCCGATTTCACGCTGGATGAGCGGTCGAAGCTGATCGCCCGGACGCGTGAGGCAATTTTGCAGGGCCTCGAGCCGGAGGAGTGGCCGCTGGAAGAGATTCCCAGGGAGTCGGAGGCTGAAGGGTCAAAGTAAAAGCGGGTAGCGTAGAGCGGGTAGCGCAGAGTCTCGCATTCCAGAGACTCTGCGGCTTTTCGGTCGGTGACACGGGATGAAAAACGGTACCTGGAACATATGAAAAAATTGGTTTTACCAATCTCAGCACTACGCATTTTCAATGATTTACACTGTTGATAACAGGCCCAAGTTCAATTTTTTCGCATGTTCCTGACACCTTCTTCTCCCCCCTTTTTCTCCCCCGGTAGCGTGGGCCATCTGCTGCTGGGGTCATTAGATGGCGCGTTGGATGCTTACCTTTGAGTGACAAGCAAAAGTACCTGTACCGTTTCCCGAAGGAGAGACTTACAAAACTCATCAAGTTGTCCGTTCTTGTGCTCGGTTCCTTTCTGGCAACGGTGTGCATGGGCTTTTACAGTGTATATACACCTTGGGGTGATGACTTTGGATGGATCCTCTATTGCGATCATCGTTTTGCGAACGTCGCGTCATGGTTTACGCGTGGAATGGCAGACTACTTCCTCAATTATTCCGGCGCGAGTAGTACCACGCCGTTTTTTCGACCGCTCACAGCAAGCTTCTATTATCTTGCCAGTCTTGGTCACTCCTGGGCAGGATACAAGTCTCAACTGGCGCTGAATTACCTTCTTTTGCTTTTCGTGTTCTGGACATACTCTAAGTTCCTACGGCGATATACTCCACTTCCTACCCCTGCCCGTTGGTTAGTGGGAGCCTGCTTCGTTGTGTCACCCGTCTGGTCCGGAGCCTATTTCATCCCAGCGTCGAGGGTTCATTTGCTCGAATGCGCCTGCGTGTTGGTTGCAACCTTGGCACTGCCGGCTCCCGAGGAGACGGCCCGCTTGAAGGGGGTTGTTCTGGCGGGGTGTGTCTCTGCAGGAGCAATCTTTGCGCACGAGGTGGCTGTCGTGGCGCCATTAGTTGTGGCCTTGACACATTATTTGACGTCTTATCCTGCCGATTTGCGCAGAAAAGTTGCCCGTGAGGCATTGCTTATCGTCGCAATATCCTATGGCGTTTACTTCCCAGTCCGCCTGGCCTTCTTCCACTTGCCTGTGGAGAACGCGTATCCTTTGATGTCGTTAACCGCCTTAGGGCTTGCAACCAATTGTGTGAGCACGATTCTCCGGTTGTTTTTGCCCTTCGAAACATACATCAACACCGCTGTTTTTCTGGGGCGCCCACTGCGAATCCATACGCCTCTTTTTATGGGGCGTACGGTGGGACGCATAGGAACGCCGGCCGCATGGACCATGCTCTTCATCACCCTTCTCGCGTATATACTGCTCGCCGCAAAGCTAATGCGCAAATCTCGTTATAGCCGCGAACTCCGTATGCTGGCTACGTGCGCCGCTGTTGCAAGCGCACCCGTGGTTCTGCATCCCATAGCCCGGCAGATGTGTATCATACTCGTGTACTCCTTACCACTCTTGTATCTCGCGCTTGAACCTCTGACGTTTCGTGATTTGAAACAACTACGCCTCGCTCAGGCTTCAACCGTGATTCTCGTATGTGCTCTGTCCATTTACGTCATTTTCGGTCTTCGCGCCTTCCTGGAAATGCGAACCCATGCCCTGACAATGGTACGCCGCGCCCATTCTATGGAGCGGACACTTGAATCTGCGATGGTTGGCGGTGGCAATGAAATTTATCTCATCAATGACCTCGTGGGGCAATTCGGGAACCGAGCCATGCTACAGCTCAAGGCAAGGGAAAAAGGTGTGACTCTCATTAATCCAACCAGTGTGAACCAGCTTTACGTGAGCGACCAAGAACTTCCCCCCCCAGCAGGGGGTACTCCCGGAGTTCTGGTCGAGTGCCGCGGTGATGTTCTTTCGATACAAATAGAACTTGCTGCGGGCCGGGCGTTCTGGTTTCCCAATTTTGACCCACAGGTTATGGTGAGGGGAGAGAGTAGTGGGCGATATGAGTTTCCTGACATGCGTCCAACTGAGCGCTCAAGAGGTTTCTTGCGAAAGGCTACTGAGATGGTCGATTATGGCAGCACCCTCATATTCACATCCCCGACCAAGTGTAGTCAGACAGTAGTCGTCGGATTCCCGGGAAAAGGAGTATTGGAATCGAGGTTTTTTTCCTGGGCACCATCCCGTGAAATGGTAGGTGGGGAGAGAAGATAGGTTCCTGGAATCTTTCTTCCTGCGCCAGCCTTCAGCGCTGGAAGCGCGCGCCTGAATACGAAACCGCTTGACGTCAAGCCTTTGATGTCTACGAAATCGAAGAGAAACGGTTAAAATTGACGAAGAGCAACGTGCATGAGACGCGCACTGGCAGCCGCCACTCTGGTTTTCTGGGCGTTCGCGCTCGGTGTCGAACTCCGGGCGCAAGGGTCCGGCGCGGCCGGCCAACCGCGGCCGCCGGAGCAAGCCGGACTGACGCTCAAGGTGAATGTCAACCTGGTGTTGGTGGAGGCAACGGTCCGGGACGACAAGGGCAGGATTGCCGATGATCTGAAGCGGGAGGATTTTCGCGTGTTTGAAGATGGCGTGGAGCAGAAGATTACTTATTTCTCGCGAGACGAGTTGCCTTTAGCCGTTGCTCTGGTGGTAGACGGCAGCGGCAGCGTCGCGCCGATGCTGTCACAATTGCACTCCGCCGCCTATGACACCCTCTCGCAGCTCAAGCCCGAGGATCAAGTGGCCCTGTATGCCTTCGCCACGCACCCGCAGCGGCTCGTCGATCTGACGACGGACCGGAAACGGATTGCCGAGGGCATCATGAGGATTGGCTCCGCGGGCGGCACGGACATCGCCGACGCGCTTTATGCTTCGATTGAATACCTCGGGCAGGAGGCCCGCGACCGGCGCCATGCCGTCATCATGGTTTCGGACAACCAGCCTACCGCCAAGGGAGAGTTCAGCGGTGACGACGTGATTCGGTTGGCGCTCCAGACCCAGACGATCGTTTATAGCGTCAGGGTGGGAAGTGCGCCGCTGGGCGGCACGCTGGATGAGCCGGGCTGGATTCCGGGCGCGCGCTGGGTGAGCAGGATCATGCTGGAGACGGGGGGCGAGATCATTGACATGGCAGCCGTGGGATCGGCGCAAAAGGCCATGGCCGCCGTCATCACGCGGTTGAAACAACGCTATACACTCGGCTACCAGAGTTCGAACCCTCGCCATGATCAGGCCTTCCGCCGGATCGACGTCCGCCTCTCGGGCCGCGCCCAGGATTCGAAACTGAGGGTTTTCGCCCGCAGCGGCTACTACCCGGCGCCCGAACACGCCGGCAATCTCTCACAGTGATCTTTCCAAATTGTCCACAGCGTTATCGAACCGCCACATCCAGCAGCGCCGCCCAATACTGAAAGGATTGGAGCACAAAACCGGTCAGGATCAGGAACAATCCCGAAGCGCCCATGGTTTTCTCGGGCACGTGGTCAGCGGCAAATTCGATGTAGGAGGTGAAGGTGCTGAAAATTCCCGTCACGATGCCCACTGTGAGGCCGGTTTTCACGCCCACGCTGAACGCGCGCGGGCCCAGATGCCCCGCAAGCGCGCTCACATACCCGCTGAGGGTGTAACCAACGGTGCGATTCAAAACCGCGAGAGCGTGCTTTCGGGTTAAACGCGGCCGGGCCACCGGTTGGTAATCGAGCGTCGGCCGGATTCCGAACCGGTACGCGACAAATTGCCCCACGGTGCTGAAGATGCCGAACAACAAACCAAAGACCGTGCCAAACAAATAGGCGCCACCCACCGCGAACGACGCCCCGCGA
>JASHTZ010000567.1 GCA_030040295.1 Terriglobia bacterium
TTCGCGGAGATTACCAATCAGCGCATTCGACGCGGGGTGTTCCGCAGCGTGCCGGAACTGGAATCGGCCATCCGCGAGTACATCGCAGCGCATAACCAAAACCCGAAACCTTTCGTCTGGACCAGAACCGCGGACCAAATTCTGGCGAGTATCGCTCGGTTCGCCCAGCGGACATCGATGATCCAACCATCTCGACATACATCACGAACCACTGGGACAGGAGACTAGTACGAGATGTACACGTCGGTCAGCAGGTCAGCGGCATCCGGTTTCGGCGCTGACCTGGCCTTCTTAACGGCATCGTCAATCACCGCTCCCACCTCTCGATCAATCTCCTGAAGTTCGGCTTCCATTAATATCCCCGCACTGGTCACCTTGGAAACGAAGCTCCGAAGGCAATCCCGCTCAGCACGGATTCTGGTAATCTCGCCTGGTCCCCGGTATGTTTGCGCGTCGCCCTCGTAATGTCCGAAGTAGCGGTTGACTTTGCACTCAACCAGGGATGGCCCGCCGCCTTTGCGGGCCCGCTCGATCGCTTCGCTCGCGACTTCGTAGACGGCGAAGAAATCGTGTCCGTCCACCGTGACACCCGGCATATGAAAGCCATGAGCACGATCGGCAAAATCGTTGCAGGCTCCGGCGTACTTGCACGATGTGGCCTCGGCGTAGCCGTTATTTTCAATCACGAACACGCAAGGCAGGCCCCAAATCGAAGCGAGATTGAGGCTTTCCAGGAAGGTGCCCTGGTTCGCACCACCATCTCCCACAAAGCTCACCGCCACCCCTCCCGTACCGAGCTTCTTCGCCGCCAAAGCAGCTCCACAGGCAAGGGGAGGCCCGCCGCCCACGATACCGTTTGCACCCAACATTCCCTGGCTTAGGTCGGCGATATGCATGGAACCTCCCTTGCCTGCACATAGCCCGTTCTTGCGTCCATAGATTTCGCCCATCATTCCGTACACGTCGCAGCCCTTTGCGAGGCAGTGACCGTGACCCCGATGCGTGCTGGTGATGCGGTCGTGATTATCGAGCTGCAGACAAACCGCGGCGGCAATGGCCTCCTCCCCCGCGTAGAGGTGTACAAACCCGGGGATTTCGCCAGTAGCAAACTCCACGTGTAGGCGCTCCTCGAAAACTCGGATCGTCTTCATGACCTGGTAGGCTTTCCTAAGACTCGGCGCTGTCAAATCCATAAAGACCTCCACCTCTGTAGTCCGATCTGCGCGTGGCCAAGAGGTCGTCGCGCGCCGCTTGAGCCATCACCTTGCACGTGTCAATTGTGAATGGCCCTCCGTCGTCCAGCCGGATGGCCACATCGCGACCGCAGCCAAATTCCACTTCTCTCTCTCCATCAAGTGCAATCATTCCTCCTGGCAGGCGGGGGCGGTACGGGGCTCCGCAAAGCATTTCTTCTACGTGCTCAATTCCCACCGGCACAACGAGGCCTGGTGCGAGCGGACAATTCAAAGTGAGCTTGGCGTGTTGCGGAGGCGCCAAATCGATCCGCAGCCCGTGGTCCACAGAACGAGGTACCGGGCGCAAGAGTCCAGCCACCGACGACAACCCAAGGGCACAGGGGCCGGCAAAGGCGACGAAGATCTGATCCAAGTTGTTTGCGTCCCAGAGCGCTCTAGATCCCGCCCAGAGATCTCGCGACACTACGACGTCGACGAGTGCGATATGCCGATGACCGCCATTGACCTCAACACGCAAGACCTTGTTCCGAAGCGTAGCCGCGGATCTCGGAATCTTGCCAGTTGCCACCAGACCCGTCGCCAGCCCCGCAATCGTAGGCTCACAGTGCTCCGGAAAAGCGTTATTAGTTCCTCCCGGGACGGGCATCAGCGGTGTCTCTCCACAAACGCTTGCCACCCATCGCTGTGTGCCGTCTCCGCCCAAAACCACGATGGCGCTCGCCCCTGCCGCCATCATGCGCTCTGTGCCACGGACTGCATCGATATGGCTGTTCTCGACCGGCATATCTAGGATCACGATCCTTGGCCAGCATGGGTCTGGAGTCGAAGTTCGACCTGTGCGTTCGACCCAGTCAGCGATACCGCCTCTGTCCGGGATCATTAAAACGCGCGTGACTCCTGTCGCCCCGAGTGCCTTGATCAATCGGACGAGAATGCTGCACTTGTCTGCAATCGTAAATACGCTTGCCCACGCGACCAAACGGCGGACGTCTCTGCCCGATTCCGGGTTGGCGACCACCCCTACAACGCTTTCGGCGGTCGCACGAGTGGTTCCGTACACGCTCCTCCCGATCAACTCCTCAAAAGAAAACGGATTCTGCCGACTTACCCAGCAGCCATGCTCTGTCGTGTGCGGAAAGAAAATCGAGGTGATCTCTGACTACCGAGACACTATCCTCGTATGATTCGACGAGTTGGAAAGGGTAGTCCGACCCCCACATGAGTCGCTGTGGGCCAAATGCTTCATAGACCCGATGAATCAGCGGCACCAGTTCCCTGTGGGGAGGGCGTTTGGATGCCAAGGCGTAGAACCCGGAGACTTTGATCCTGACTTCCCGATATTTCGATAATGCGCAAAGAGCCTCGGTTTGGTCACGTGGTATCTCGCCGTGCATGCCGACTTGCCCAAGGTGATCGATAAGGACGGGCGTATGAGGAAACCGCCCACACTGTCGCGCCACGACCGGCAGAGCTTCAGGAGCAATCAGAAGGCAGATCGTCAATTGTTCTTCCCCGCCGAAGCGAAACATCTTGTCGAGGCCCTCGGATCCCAGACATCTCGCCTCGGGGTCACGCTCGGCGTCAATTCGGAATCCACGAATGCCCTGTCGCGCCAACTCCCGCATCTCGCTCTCCGGATCGTCTTGCTCCCAATTCACCATTGCCACCCCGGCAAACACATCTCCGTACCGTCGGAGGGTATCCAGCATGTAAGAATTATCGAATCCGTAATAGCTCATCTGAATTAATACTGCACGATCGATCCCCGAAGGTCGCGCGTGGTTGAAAAAGTCATCGGGACTTGCTGTCGGCTGGCTCATGTCCCTCGGCGCGAAGAACTGAGAGAGTGGGTACCTCGTAAAATCGTCGGTCCACACGTGAACGTGTGCATCAATGAATCCCTGCACGCCTCCGGGGCCTCTCGGTTCCGTACTCTGGTCAGGTGCCGGCGCTTGGTGCATCGGTGACGCCCTCGATGAGATTATCGAAGTATCGGCAAACGGTCAGGTTACGATTGCTCGCCGGCCGCACACGAGACTTTGCGGCAGCTTCAGGAAGACATTTGACCCGGGCGATTCTGCCTTGCAAGAGGTAACAGAACTTACGGCAACGAGATCCGTCACGCTTAGGCCTTGAAGTACCTATTTGAGGATTTCGTAGCCGGCGAGCGCATAAATCTTGCAAGCCTGCACAATACTTCCAGCTCCAACCCACTCATTAGGTCCGTGGGCCAGCGAGATCATGCCGGCACCGAATGCGGGGACCGTAGGAATTCCTGCTCCCAGCTGAAACTTCGGGGCGTCTGTGGCCGCTGGATAGATTCCCGAAGGAGGACAGAATCCCAGCACCTCTCGCGAAGCATCGGCCAATGCCCGAACGAGGGGGTGATCTTCGCTAACCTCGGTCGGATCAATCCAGCCGAGTGGCAGATCCTCAATTTCCAACTGGACTTTGAGAGTGGGATCTGCCATTTGCTTTTGGTTCAGAAACTCCTGAATGTCGCGGATTACGTTCTCCATCTTCATTCCCGGTAGAGTCCTGATGTCCACTCCGAACTCTGCCTGACCGGGATAGACGCCAAAATACACTCCGCCCTTCAGACGCACACCAAGATTTACTGTTACGCCATTGGGACTCAGCGGATGAGGATTGTAGCTTAGCTTCAAATCGCGGCTCATGCTGAGCATCAAATCCGCAAGTTTGAGGCTGGCGTTTACGGAAGGCAGACGATCTGAAAGGCTGCTGTGCATCTGAGTGCCCGATACCTTCAGGTTAAGGCAACAGATCCCTCGGCTCCCGACGTGCAGGTATTCCCACTCCCGGTTAATGCCAGGCGGCTCGCCGATCAGAGCCATGTCCGCCTTTAGGCCATACTCTGCGGTCAAGTAATGGGCCCCGAATTTGCCCCCGCCTTCTTCGTCCGCCACCAGGGCCAGCAGCAAATCTCCCCGCAGTGGTCCAACCTTGGCAAGAGCCGCAGCCGCATACACAAAGGCAGCCACGGCACCCTTCATGTCCGCGCCACCGATTCCATAAAGCCTGCCGTCTTTGAGAGTGGGACAGAACGGGTCCGAATTCCACTGGTCTCGCGTGTCGCCGGTCGGTTTTGTGTCGGTGTGTGCAACATAGAGTAGCGTGGGGCTGCCTTCCGTCCCGCGGAGGCGGTACAAAACATTGGGTCGTTCCTGTAATGCACCGACTAGAACTGCTCCTCTTAACCCAAGATTGTTCAGCCGATCCAAGAGAAGGTTTGCAATTTCCCGCTCGTCCCCCGGTGGATTCACGCTCGGCGTGGCAATCAATTTCCCTGCAAAATCGATAATCTCGTCGGCAGAATTGTCGATGAGCTTTGCGAGACCGTTGGGCTGCATGCGTGACCCCTGAGTGTCAAATGGTTTGGACGTTCCTTACTTGCCATACTTGCCATATCCGACCACTTGGGCGCAAACAAAATTATCTTACCGAAACGGTCTAAAATAGTTACAAGGGCACGGTGCCGTAGTAGTCTGCAAGAGCCGAAGCCGGTTCTGGCGGAAATGGCGAATCAGGGCTCCAACTCAGACCGGAAGCCCCCGCGGCACGCTGGCGCAGCACGTGAGAAGTTAGCGCAAATAGATCGCATGGGGGCTTGGGAGGGGGGAGTTCCAGGCAGTGTTGAAGTACTGAACGTTCTGAACTTCCCAACAGTTCTTAAGGAGTTGGTTACCGCTAGGAACTACGCCGTGCCCGCTCCAATTGGTCAGTTCCAACCGGTGGAAAGAACTTTGGGCAGGAGGACTTTACATGGTCCGAACAAAGCTGAAGAAAATGGCTAAGGTGTTCCGGTAGCGTTCCTGATTTGGTTTGGCGGACCACGCCAACTTCCCGATAGAGCGGGTGTCCTGAAATTCGCAAGTAATGAACGTGGTGGCGACAAGCCCTGAGCTTGGACAGAAAAGAAATTCCCAGTCCATCACGGACAGCACTCTCTATAGCCTCTTCGTTTTCGAGCTCCAGCCGCACCATCGGAGACAAACCGATTTCGCTGAAAAAATTCTCGAGAAACCTCCGAAACCCACTGCCGGCCGGCCACAGAATCATGGGCAGGTTCTGCAAGTCGACCGGGTGCACAGCTCGCTTTTGGGATAGCGGGTGGCGGTCAGAAACTACAACTACAAATTCCTCGCGATACAGCGGTCGGATGCTTAGCCCACGCCCCTCTACCGGTAGTGCAACCAACCCAATATCTATTCCGCCTTCTCGGATTTCTTCCACGATAGCGTCAGCCAGGCCCGTCGTAACCAAAAGGTTGAGCTTCGGATAACTGTTCCTGAACTGCTCCAGCACGGGAGGAAGGAAGAATGACAGAGTGGTGGTGGAAGTGCCAATGTGCATGCGCGACGCTGGAGACTGTGACACCTCCGTGACGCGGCGGGCAGCGTCGGCCATTTGACTAAGTATTGTCTCAGCGTAAGGATACAAAGCCCGGCCAGCCTCAGTTAGGGTTACCTGCTTCCCTTTTCTGACCAACAGAGATGAATGCAGTTCGTCTTCGAGGAGCTTGATCTGACGGCTGATCGCGGAATGAGAGACAAACAATTTTGCTCCGGCTTTGGTAAACCCACCAAGCTCCGCGACGGTCTTGAACATCTGTAGCTGACGGATATCCATCGTAGGATTCGAAAGCCGACCATTCACCGAATTGTACAAGCTAGAGAGCCCGCAAAACAGCAGGCCTTTATTCTACTTGCTCTCGTCCCTCTCGCCAATATGCGGGAGAGGAAACGGCGGCTGTAAAGTTTTTAGACCGGCGCAGCAACTCAATTTTGCTTGACTGTCCACAAGGCACAAACTACGTTTCCCGGTGCGGTGGGGGCGGGATTCGAAGTTCCAAATGATCTGACTCGTGAAGCGGGCTAACACAAGCGTGCGGAGTGGCAGTGCGGGTCAGACTACCACGAGCTGGGCACTTCCGTGGATTGGTGAGAGCACCGCCACCATCCGGGAGTTGAGCAGTACTTTTGGGAGAGTGGCTTATGGCGCCTTCTAAGATCTCTCGACGATCATTTTGCGCTTCGTGCGCCGGCATCGCTACGTTTGCGGGGGCGAGGAAAAGCAATGGCAATCAAACCGCGCTGCCGGAAGGCGATGCTCGCACTCCCATCATCGCGCGGTACTTTCCCGATCGAGTTCATGAATTCGTCTGGCGCAACTGGAATGCTGTCGACACTGCGAAACTGTCCGGCGTGTTAGGGGCCTCCGTCGCAGAGGTGACGAATATGGCGAGGTCGATGGGCTTGCCCCCCCAGGTTCCCATTCCCATCGATATGAAGCAGCGAGGATATGTAACGATTCTACGTAGGAATTGGCACATTCTTCCCTACGAGCAGTTGCTATCGCTGGTGGAAATGACTCCCGAGGCTTTGGACTTTGCGCTCCGCGAGGATGATTTTCTCTGGGTCAAGCTGGGTGGACTTAAACCTAAGTGCGAGCCGCTTCGGTACCGGCCGCCGGACGAGACCGCGCAGCGCCGGGCAGCGGAAATTCGGCAGATCGTCGAGACGGATTTTGGCGAGGAGATTCTCCGTCCCGGCGAAGCACGCTTCGAATTCTTCCGCAAACTTTCCGCCTTCACAACTGCCGGTACAACTCAGGCGGATCATCCTCAGCCCGCCCCGCTAAGGATCGTTTACCCGTACGGCATCGCCTATGGCGAGCCGCTTCTGGACCCCAAGCTAAATACCTATTCTGAGGGCCTATTGGAACGTTTGTCAGCGACAGGAGCCAACGGTATCTGGCTTCAGGGGGTTCTGCGCAACCTGGCACCGGGGGGGGAAACGTTTCCGGAATTCGGCAGGGGGTCCGAAACGCGTTTAGCGAACCTGCAAATCCTCGTGGAAAGGGCTGCGCGCCACGGCATTGGTGTCTATCTCTATCTCAATGAACCGCGCGCCATGCCCGAAGCGTTCTTCAAGACCCGGCCGGAACTGGCGGGCGTGCACGAGGATGGCTACGCTGCCTTATGCACGTCGCAACCGGCCGTGCGAGAGTGGATCGCCGAAGCCCTGGCATACGTCTTTTCTCACGCGCCCGGACTGGCTGGCATATCGACGATTACCGCTTCCGAGAACCTCACGAATTGCGCCTCACACTTTCACGCTGAGAAATGCCAGCGCTGCCGTATTCGTAGCGACACCGACATCTTCGTCGAACTCGTCGCGGCGATGGAGGAGGGCATTCATGGCGTCAGCCCGCAGGCGAACGTCATCGTCTCGGACTGGGGCTGGCGGCGGCATGGAGATGCAGTCGACATCATCGAGCGCCTGCCGAAAAAGGTCTGGTTCTTGTCCGTGAGCGAATGGGCCAAGCCGATCGAGCGTGGCGGGATAAAGAACAAAGTCAATGAGTACTCAATTTCCGCCGTCGGGCCGGGTCCGCGCGCCACACGACACTGGACGGCGGCACGTCAATGCGGACTTAAAATCGTCGCAGAGGTTCAATTCAACAATACTTGTGAATGCGCGAGTCTATCTTATCTTCCGGTGATGGACTTGATTGCCGAACATCTCCACAACCTGAAGCAGTTCCAGCTTGACGGAATGTTTATCGGGTGGACTCAGGGTGGCTACCCATCACCCAATTTCGAAATTGCACGACGAATGACACTCGCGCCGGATGCCGGCCCCGAATCGATTCTTGACCACCTGGCGCACGAACGCTACGGCTCCGCAGCCGCCCCTCGTGCCCGCAAGGCATGGACTCTCATGAGCGAGGCATTCCGCCAATACCCTTTCGATATCGACGTGGTCTATACAGCCCCGGTCCAAATCGGGCCGGCCAATCCAATCTACTCATTCAACACCGGCTATCGCGCATCCATGTGGGGATTTCCATACGACGATTTGGAAGGATGGCGTGGGCCGTACCCACCCGAAATTTTTGCGCAACAGTTTGACAGAGTTGCTGACGGATGGCAGCCGGGCGCCGAAGAACTGAGGGCCGCCGCCCTAATGGTGCCGGAAAGTCATCGCGAAACGGTGGGGGGCGACCTGAGATTCGCCCGGGCGGCCGGGATCATCTTCAAATCGACTGCCAATCAGGCTCGTTTCATCATGGCGCGGGAGATTCTCGCCAAGCCTCTTTGGGATTCGTTGAACGGGCAACCCGCCGAGGTGCGGCGGCAGACGCTTGGGGAACTCAAGCAATGTTTAAAATCCGAAATTGAACTAGCTCGCCAGCTCTTCATCATTGCGCGGGAAGACTCGCGGATCGGTTACGAGCCCACCTGCCAATACTTCTTTCTGCCTCTGGATCTGGTGGAGAAGGTGATCAATTGCCGCTGGTTGCTTGCGCAGTATGAGAATCCGGGGTTTAGCTAAGAGCCGTTCAGGGATGCAGCAAGTGAACGCCCTACCACTTCATCAAAGGTCACGCAAACACTGCCACAACCTGTTATTGTAGTCGGAAGCTACGCTGCATCCTGCGAACAGGAGATCATGAACTTGTCCCCGGAAAAACTGCCCGTCAGCCTTCCTGACATCCACTCAGCGGAAAGCCGGATTGCCGGCAAGATCATCCGCACGCCGCTCGTACTTTGCGATGCCGCCAGCGAACGGGCAGGCCGCCTGGTGTATTTGAAGCTTGAGAACTTTCAGCGTACCGGTGCATTCAAAATACGAGGTGCGCTAAGCAAGCTCACCACCTTCAGTGCGGAGGAACGCCGGCGCGGCGTGATCTGCGCCAGTTCCGGCAATCACGGGTTGGGGGTTGCGTATGCGTCACGCTGTTTCGATATAAGATGCACGGTGGTCCTACCCGAAAACGCCAGCCCTCACAAGGTTTCTCTGCTCTCGAAAATGGGTGCGGAAATTGTGACCTACGGCATCACCTCGGATGTACGCCAGCAGAAAGTCGACGAACTCAGCCGCGAACACGGCTACGTGCAGGTAAGCCCTTTCGTGGATCCCGTGCTGATTGCCGGTCAAGGAACGGTGGGGTTGGAGATCCTTTCCGATCTTCCCGGTGCGGACGAAGTTTACGTTCCGATCGGCGGCGGCGGTTTAATTTCGGGAATTGCCGTTGCTATTAAGGAGCAGCGCCCCGCAACGCGCGTGATTGGGGTTGAACCTGAGCACTCCAACGCCATGTGGGAGGCGCTGCGTCACGATGGCCCCTATGCCTTGTCGCGAGTCGATACCATCGCCGACGGGCTGGCCGCTCGCATCACCGACCAAGTGAATTACAAGATTGTAAGGCATTACGTCGACGACGTCGTCCTGGTTAGCGATCGCGATATTGTCGCGGCAACGCTGTTCTTACTCGATTATGCCAAGACTCTTGCCGAACCCTCCGGCGC
>JASHTZ010000568.1 GCA_030040295.1 Terriglobia bacterium
CCTGTGGCGTTACCGGGAATTATTCTATTTTCTAGCGTGGCGCGACCTTCTGGTGCGATATAAGCAAACCTTCGTGGGAGTTGGATGGTCAATCATCAAGCCGTTCCTGACCATGGTTGTGCTTACCGTGGTTTTCGGAAAGCTCGGCAAAATGCCTTCTGGAGGGTTGCCTTATCCGCTGTTGGTGTTTTGCGGCATGCTGCCCTGGCTTTTTTTTTCCACTGCCCTGACCGAAAGTGGAACGAGTCTTGTGTCAAATAGCAGCCTCATTTCCAAGGTATACTTTCCCAGAATCGTGATTACGGCAAGCAGCGTCATTACCAGCTTTGTGGATTTCATGATTTCCGCTGTGTTTTTCGTTCTCTTGATGATTTGGTATCGCTTTACTCCCTCCTGGGCCGTCCTCTCCCTGCCGATTTTCGTCTTGCTGGCATTTGGCGCCGCGCTCGGGGTAGGTCTGTGGGTAGCTGCCCTTATGGTGGAATATCGTGATTTCCGTTTCATTGTTCCCTTCATCGTGCAATTTGGCCTTTATATCTCGCCGGTCGGCTTTCAGAGCGGTGTTGTTCCAGAGCGCTTTCGCCTTCTCTACGCACTGAACCCGATGGTGGGAATCATCGATGGATTCCGTTGGTGTCTTCTGGGAGCGAAAAATAGCGTTCTGTGGATGGGCATCGCGATAGCGGTTATTGAAGTGACCGGCCTCATGGCGTCAGGGATCTGGTATTTCCGAAAGACCGAACAGACCTTCGCGGATGTGATTTGACCGCCATGGTGGTCGAAGACCGCGACTGCTGATATGGAAACTCCGGCCATCGCAATTGAAAATCTCGGCAAACAGTACACACTCGACCGTCAACGGCGTAAGGGAGACGGCTTGCGTCATGCCATCGAAGCAGCAATTCGATCTCCGCTGGCCTGGGCTCGGACGCGACGCAGGAGAAGGGCCGAAAGAACCATCTTCTGGGCATTGCGTAATGTTTCAGTCCAGATTCAGCAAGGCGAAGTGGTTGGTATTATCGGGCGGAATGGTGCGGGGAAGAGCACCCTCTTAAAACTCCTGAGCCGGATCACGATTCCTACTGAGGGACGAATCTGCATTGAAGGCCGAATCGCCAGTCTTCTTGAGGTGGGCACGGGATTTCATAACGAGCTCACCGGGCGCGAGAACATTTTCCTCAACGGCGCCATTCTGGGCATGACCCGCGCCGAGATCATCCGGAAGTTTGATGAAATCGTTTCGTTTTCGGAAATTGAGGAGTTTCTTGACACACCGGTCAAGCGTTACTCGTCAGGGATGTATGTCCGCCTGGCATTTGCGGTGGCTGCGCACCTTGATCCTGAAATTCTCATTGTCGACGAAGTCCTGGCAGTTGGCGATGCCGCCTTTCAGAAGAAATGCCTTGGAAAGATGGGAACCATCGCACAGAGTGGAAGAACTGTCCTCTTTGTAAGCCACAATATGGAAGCCGTACGCAGCCTGTGCCAGCGCGGAATTTGGTTAAAGGAAGGCCGGCTGCATAAAGATGGGAAGGTTGAGGAGGTAATTGAAGATTATTTTGACAGCCTTTCCGGCGAAAACTCATTCTTTTGCGAAAATCCCGAATACGGTTTTGCCATCAGCCGCGTGGTGTTAAAGGATGGGCGGGGCCAGGAATCCAGCCAATTCCGGCCCGGGGAAGATCTGATCGTGGAAGTTAATTTCAATGCGCGGCAGCGCATCGAGCAACCCTATTTCACTCTGTCAGTGAATGGAGTCAATGGCTCCTGCTTTACCGCCAATATGCTGCTGGATGGGAACCGGCCACGCGCCTTGGAGGGTAGTGGTGTGATTGCCTGCCGATTCAAATCTCTTCCTCTCTTCCCGCAAAGCTACTTCATAAGAATGTCGGTCAGAACTAAGAACGGTAACGATCCGATCATGGACTACCGTGAAGTTGCTTTCTTCAATGTGGTGGGAGATCTCGTGGATTATGGATTTCGAGGAGAGTTCCTCGCGCGGGCTTCCACATCCACCCCGGTCGTGGTTCCGTATGAATGGCAATTGCCGGACGGGACTGTTGCACATATCGCTTTGGCCCTAACTGCCAAGTAGCTCTGTCGAATCAATCCGTCGTCCATCAAGATTTCGCGGACGTGGCACAAAATACATTCGGGACACTTTGATGACGCCGGGAAGAGCCATCGCAGTCATTCCAGCTCGCGGAGGATCCAAGCGCGTCCCTGATAAGAACGTACGCCATCTCGCCGGTAAGCCGCTCATCGCTTACACCATCGCCGCGGCCGTGGAGAGCGGCATTTTCAGCCGGGTTGTCGTCAGTACCGATAGCCAGAAGATTGCTGAAGTCGCCCGGCAATGCGGCGCGGAAGTCCCGTTCATGCGCGAGGCAACTTTGGCTGACGATTTCTCCCACGTCTCGGCGGTCACTGCCGATGCGCTGGCTCGCCTGGACCCCCAGGGCAGGGAATATGAAGCTGTTTCCCAACTCATGCCGAGTTGTCCTTTCCGGACGGCGGATGATATTATTGCCAGCCACGACCAATTTGCCAAGAGCTGCGTAGATTCCCAGATTTCGGTAGTCCGATACGTCTTCCAGAATCCCTGGTGGGCGGTGCGGCTGAATGCGCGCCGGGAATTGCAACCTGTTTTCAAGGAGCATCTCACCGCCCGCAGCCAGGACCTGCCGGAGCTGTTTTGTCCTGCCGGTGGCACTTGGTGGGCGCGCACGGAGCCGTTCCGGCGCGTCAAGAATTTTTACCAGGAAGGGGTCACGGCATGGGAAATACCCTGGCAACGCGGATTTGATATCGATACCTTAGAGGACTGGGCGATGGCGGAGGTGATTTCAAGGCTACTGCACGAGCGTACCTTTGTATGACCCTCGCTGTCTACACCACGGTTTATCCCGGGGTTGAGCCTTATCTCAAGGATTGGCATGAATCCCTCCGTCGGCAGACCGATCAGGATTTCGAGCTATGGATTGGGCTCGACGCAGTGGGGCGGGATACGATTCAGAGCATCCTGGGCGAAAAATTGGAAGCAAATTGGGTCGCGGCGCCTCCTGGAGCCACGCCGGCACAGGTAAGGCAGCAAGTCTTGGCCAGAATCGTAGCCACCTGCGCGGGAGTAATTCTAGTCGATAGCGATGACATGCTTCATCCCACGCGTGTGGAAGCAGCGCGAGCGCAATTATCAATGTGCGAACTGGGGGCTTGCGGACTGCGCTTGGTCGATCGAGCGGGGAATTCACTTGGGCAGAATTTTGAATTGCCAGCAGGCCTTAAACCGGAGGACGTTTTTCCCCGGAACAACGTTTTCGGCTTTTCCAATTCGGCGTTCCGGTGCGACCTGCTTCGAAAGTGCTTGCCGATCCCGGCCGCGGAGACTCTCGTGGACTGGTTTCTGGCGACGCGCGCTTGGCTCCATGGGGCGAAGCTGTGTTTTGATTCCGAGCCCAGGATGGATTATCGGCAGCACTCCGCTAACACCGCGCGGGTCAGGTTTCCCGTCACACCCGGCCAAGTCGCTTCGGACACGGCCCTGGTGATGCGGCACTTTCAATTTCTCCTCGCTGAACCGCGAAGAGATTTCGTTTCGGAACGCGCGGAGGCACTTTCCCGGGCCGCCGCCGACACGGAAAAATTCCAAACGCGGGTTGTCAATCATTCCGAGCGGCTCGAGACGTATGTGAAGGCCCTTAATGCCCTGCGGCCGCCGGCCATTTGGTGGAGTTGCGTTGCTCATCCGGCGCTCAGCAACATGTGGGGCGGGCAGGAACCTGGAAAATGAACACGATCAAATTTGGAAATGTAGAGGTCGGGCCCGGCCTGCCCCCGTACATCTTGGCGGAGGTGGGATCCAACCACAATGGTGACATCAGCCTCTGCCGAAAGCTGATTGACGCTGCGGCCGAAGCCGGCGCGCACGCGGTCAAGTTCCAGTCATGGACGGACAAATCGCTCATCGCGGAGGAAGAGTATGAGCGTAATGTCCAGTATTCCGACAAGAAAAAGCACTTCGGCTCACTGCGCGAAATGGTGACGGCATATCAATTCACGGCCGACCAGCATCTTGAAGCCTGTGCCCACTGCCATTCCCGCAAAATCGCCTTCTGCTCGACCCCATTTTCGGTGGAAGAGGTTGATCTCCTGGAAAAATTGGACGTGCCATTTTTCAAAATAGCCTCAATGGACGTGGGGCATCTGGCCTTGTTGAGGCATGTGGCACGAAAGCAGCGGCCCGTGGTTATTTCCACGGGGATGGCGACACTGTCGGAAATCGAACAGGCGGTTGAAACGGTTCGCGCTGAGGGGAATGACCAAATCGTGCTATTGCATTGCGTCTCCATCTACCCTCCGGATTACGAAGCCATTCATCTGCGAAACATGGCGACACTCCAGCAAGCGTTCGATGTGCCGGTGGGATTTAGCGACCACACCCTGGGTACGGCCATCCCCTTGGCTGCAGTGGCTTTGGGTGCCTGTATGATTGAGAAACACTTTACGCTCGATCAGGATATGGCGGGTTGGGATCACGCCATCTCTGCCAATCCCGATCAACTCAAGACTATCGTCAGCGAGTCGCGAAACGTTTTTAAATCGTTAGGCAGCCGCCGCCGGATGGTGAGCCCGGCGGAGATGGAAAAGCGGAAAAAATTTCGCAGAAGCTTGGTGGCACGCTGCAATCTGGGGAGGGGGCACGTCCTCACGGAGGCCGATCTGGACGCCAAGCGCCCCGGAACGGCCATCGCGCCCGACGAAATCGATTATGTTGTCGGCCGCCGGCTGGCAACCGACATTGCTGCCGATCAGGTGCTTCAATGGAAAGACCTGGAGTAAACAACGATGCAGCGGCTAATTCGCGCCTCCCCCTGATCATCGTCGGAGGAGGTGGCCATGCCAAGGTCCTGGTTGATACACTGCGCGTGGAAAAGCGCCGGATTCTTGGCTTCGTGGATCCAAGGCCTTCGCTGCCTCCGTTGCTGGATGTCGCTCAGCTCGGTGACGACAGCATCATTAACGCCAGCGCACCCTCGGAGATTCGCCTTGTAAATGGCGTCGGTTCCATTGGATGCACGTCTCGGCGCCGGGAGATTCACGAGAATTTTTGCGCGAAACATTATCATTTCGAAACTGTGATTCATCCTTCTGCCATCGTCGCTTCCAATGTTCTGGTTGAGGAGGGCGCTCAAATCATGGCAGGAGCGGTGGTGCAACCGGGAAGTCAATTGGGCGCCAATGCGATCATCAACACGGGGGCATTGGTGGACCACGATTGCACCATTGGATCTCACGCGCACATTGGTCCAGGAGTGACTTTATCGGGTGGAGTGATCATTGGGCAGGGCGCGCACGTCGGAACGGGAGCGGCCGTCATCCAGGGAATCAAGGTTGGGGCAGGCAGTATCGTGGGAGCGGGTGCGGTGGTGATCCGTGATGTTCCACCGGGGGTCACTGTGGTGGGGGTCCCAGGGCGAGTGATTGTGAAGGTGGGGGGGCTGAAAAACAAGTTCCGCGTGTGAAGAATGAGTTGCCGGGTGGACGCCCGATGGTCTGAAGTCCCATGAAAAACAATCCGGTTTACATTGTGCACTGCATCGACACCGAAGGCCCGCTGTATGAGCCGGTGGAGGTCACGTTTGAGCGGTTGCGCGACATCTTTCATCTGGAACTTGAGCCCAGTGTGGGTTTGCTGCGGCGCCTGCAAGCGGGGACTTATCCACTCGGGGGACTTGAATCCGCGGTCCAGAAAGTGGTGGATCCCCACCTGCTTGCCTACAACGACACTTGGGACAAGGTGGACGCGATGCTCGCCGAGCTGATGAGCGAATCCTTTCGGGCCGAGCCCGGCGATTCCTCTGGCGGTGGGTGGATTTACAACTGGTTTTGCGTCGATCACGTGGATTTTGACGCCAACCCGCGTCGGCGGGACATGGGATACCACAACGTTTTTGAACATTATCTTCGCTTGATCCGCGAAACCGGCTCATCGCAGGACGGCTTGCATTTTCACTATCATCCGCACGCATTCAGCCGCGAAGGTCATCGTTGCGCTACTCACTGGTGGGCGGCCTCCGACAGTCTGCATCAAATTCTCTCGCGCCGGGTCATCGATCATCATTGGTTTCCTGCTGCGCATCGTCCCGGCTTCCACGTCATCCGGCCGGACAGCCACTGGTTTTTGGAGCAGCATATCCCCTTCGACTTTTCGAATCAGGCTGTGGTGAACAATCGCGCGGATGGGGCCCAATTCGGGTTGCTGGGGGGTCGTTTTGGTGACTGGCGGCGCGCACCGGTTACGTGGGCGCCTTATCATCCCTCGGCGGACGATTACCAGGTGCCTGGAAATTGCCGGCGCTGGGTGGCGCGCTGCCTGAATGTCGGGACCCGCTACCGTCTGCTTGAGGAACGGGACGTCCGGCAGGCCTTCCAGGAAGCGGCAGAGGACCGCCCGGTGGTGATGGCCATTACAAATCACGACTTTCGCGACATGCGTCCGGACGTGAGCGGCGCGCGCGAGTTGATTCGGCGCGTGGCCGCCGATTATCCACAAGTGCCTTATGTATTCTCCGAAGCGATTGCGGCGATGCGTTCCGCGTTGAATCTTCCCCCGCTTCCCCCCTGCGATCTGGATCTGATCCTGGAGAGGGTGAATGATTCCACCCATGTTCTAAAGGTGAGCAGTGAAGTTCCCACCTTCGGACCGCAACCGTGGCTGGCCCTAAAAACCGTGAGCGGCGCCTATCATTTCGATAACTTTGACATCGAAACTCCCTTTCATCATTGGCAATATGTGTTTGATGCGGAGACATTTCCCTTGCAGGCGATCGAGACGATCGGCGTCGCCGCAAACAACTCCTTCGGGACGACCACGGTGGCCGTGATGAATCCCGCCACGAAAGTGGTTTCCAAGCAGCACTGGAATGGATCGCGAACCGCAGTGATGGCGACAACCTGAATCCATATGCCTTCGATGACCGACAACCACATTCAAACCCGCTTCGAGAATGTGATCATCTCCCCGGATGCCACCATTCGCGAAGCCATCGCCCGCCTCGATAATGCTGGGACCGGCGCGCTTGTCCTGTGCTCAAACAACCGCAAGCTCGTCGGCCTCCTGACGGATGGGGATGTCCGGCGGGCGATTCTAAAATCCCAGAATCTGGATGAGCGTTGCCTCGCGGCTTCCAACTTGAATCCCGTCATGGCGGTAAAGCCCGTCCCTCCCGCCGAGGCGCTGCGCATCATGAACTGGCATGATGTCAGCCACCTGCCTGTTGTGGACGCGAATGGAATACTTTGTGATTTCATTCTTCGCAGGGACTTGGGCGTTGAAGCCGAACTTGAGGAAACGGCGCAGAGCCGTCTTAGGAATGTAGTCATTTCTCCAAACACCTCGATAGCTGACGCCATTTCCGCGTTGGAAAAAGCCGGAACAGGCGCTTTGGTGCTGTGCAGCGAAGCGCGAAAACTCTTTGGAATGCTGACAGATGGCGACATTCGCCGCGCCATTCTAAACGGCAGGGCCATGAGTGCTCCGTGCGAAACCATTGCCAGCCTGCACCCCGTGGTGGCTCACCACCCCATCGTCATGAGCGATGCGCTTCGCCTCATGAACGAGCACGACATAAATCACGTGCCGGTGGTGGATGGGGATGGTGTTGTCGTGGAGTTCCTGCTGCGCAAGGACCTTGTGGTGGACGGGAGTCCGGATCTTTCTGCGGTAATCATGGCGGGTGGATATGGGAAGCGCCTGCTTCCACTGACGGAAACTGTGCCTAAGCCCATGTTGCCGGTGGGCGACCGCCCCTTGCTGGAGCTTACCATTCAGCAACTTCGGAATTGCGGCATCAGGGATGTCAACCTAACGACACATTATTTGCCGGAATCCATCGTCAACCATTTTGGAAACGGTGAGTCATTCGGAGTCAGGCTGAATTATTTGAATGAAGATCACCCGATGGGCACAGCGGGTGGTTTGAAGCAAATGAAACGGCCGGAGGGTCCCGTTCTGGTTATCAACGGTGACATCGTCACGCGCGTTCCTTTCCAGGAAATGCTTGCCTACCATCGCAAGCACGGAGCGATGCTGACGGTGGGGGTTCGCAAATATGACATCCAAGTACCTTTCGGAGTCGTCGAGTGTCAGGATGTGCGAATCAAGCGGCTCCAGGAAAAGCCTTCGCTGAGTTTCTTCATCAATGCCGGCGTGTATCTGCTGGAACCCTCAGCTTATGATCATATTCCCGGAGGCCGCGCATTCGATATGACCGATCTGATTCAGAAGTTGCTGGAGGCCGAACGGCCAGTAGTCAGCTTTCCCATCATCGAATACTGGTTGGACATCGGCAAGCAAGAGGACTACCGGAAGGCACAGGAAGACGTTCGGAAAGGGATGCTGTAAGAGGTTGTTCGGTCCGAAGCTCGGCCTATGAAATTGCTGCCAGCTTGACCTTATCGAGGGATTTTGCCATGAGAATACTCATCACCGGGGGAGCAGGTTATGTGGGCTCCACCCTGGCTCGATTGTTGCTCGCTTCAGATCAGCAGGTGCGCGTGCTGGACCACTTGGCTCACGGGGGTGAGTCACTTCTCGGCATTTGGTGCCTTCCAGGATTTGAGTTCATCCGCGGCGACATCCGTGACCGGACTTCAATGCAGAAAGCCCTTGCCGGGGTTGACGCTGTCGTCCATCTGGCGGCGATTGTGGGCGACCCGGCGTGCGCTCGCCAGCCGGACCTCGCCCGTGCGGTCAATCTCGACGCATCCATGGCTCTCATTGAGGCCTCGCGGCAAGCGGGAGTGGGCAGGTTTGTCTTTGCTTCTACTTGCAGCAATTACGGCAAAATGAAAGACGCGAATCAATTCGTAGACGAAGAGTCGGAATTGCGGCCGATTTCGCTGTACGCCGAGACCAAAGTCGCCGTGGAAAAGGCATTACTGCAAAATGGGCGTACGGAGGGATGGTGCGCCACACCTTTACGATTCGCCACCGTGTACGGTGTGTCGCCACGGATGCGCTTCGACCTGACGGTGAATGAATTCACGATGGAGATGTTGACAACGAAACATCTTAAGGTCTTTGGCGAGCAATTTTGGCGGCCTTATGTGCACGTGTGGGACGCGGCCAGGGCGATTCAACTCGTGCTGAATTCCCCAGCGGCGCGCATCGCAGGCTGTGTGTTCAATGTGGGATCAACCGACCAGAACTTTCAGAAGCAGCAGCTGGTCGAGATGATTCAACCTCATGCCCCCGATGCTGTGGTCGAGTATGTTCACAAGGAAGAGGACCCACGGGACTATAGGGTCTCATTTGCCCGTATAAAGAACCAACTGGAATATGCGACCACTCGCACTGTCCTTCAAGGCATCGAGGAGGTAGCTCGTTTGGTCCAGGGTGGCGTTATCGGAAACTTCGTAGACGGGAAATATCGCAATTAACTCCTTCCGTGCTGAATCGGTGAATCTGATATCGGTTGCAGGTAGCAGTCACAGGTAGCTGGTGAGTCAACTAAATGCGTCATTCGCAATTATTTAAAACCATAGCAACACCATCCCTTATCTCCAGAGTTGCGCTTGTGCTCGGCCTTCTCTTCGCCCTGCAACAACCTTGGCATGCCCATTTCGAGATAGCTTCTGACGGCTTGGCCTATGTCGATATTGGCGATGCCTATTTTAAGGGAGATTGGGGCACTGCTATAAATGCCCATTGGAGCCCTCTATATTCGTGGTTGCTCGGGGCAGCAAACCGCCTGACACGGCCTCGGGTGTCAATGGAAGGAGTCGCTGCTCAAGTCGTTAACCTGCTGATCTTCGGACTATCGTTTATTGCATTCAAATGCTTTTTGGACACAATGAAACTTCATAGGATCCCTGCGGAACAGAGACTAGAACAGGATAATTGCGGCATAAAGTATTTGCCCGTATGGCTCCTGGATCTTATAGGTTATTCGTTATTCTTATGGTCGTCTCTGGCACTAATTACTGTCTATAATATAAGTCCTGACCTACTTGTGTCGGCTCTTTCGTACTTCATGTTTGCGCTAGCCCTTAGAACTGCCGTGTTTCCCAATAAGGAATGGCCTTACCTTGCATTGGGCGCTCTAGCAGGTATGTCTTATCTTGCCAAGACAGCAATGCTGTTTATTGGACCGTCGTTCTTGTTGGTACCGCTGTTTTTTCCTAAACCCGTTCGGACCCGAAAAATCATTATGTCTGTCCTTTGCTTCATCGTAATCGCGGGACCGTTTGTTGTGATCCTTTCCCTTGCCAAGGGAAGGGTTACCTTCGGCGACACCGGCAGGTACAACTATATTCGGTACGTGCTGGGCGTCGGCATTCCTGTGCACTGGCAAGGGACGAGCGGGATAGGGGTGCCCGTTCATCCGACAAGAAAAGTTGGTGAGAGTCCGGCCATTTATGAGTTCGATGGCCCAATTGGCGGCACTTATCCGCCGTGGCACGAACCTTCCTACTGGTACGACACGGGCAAGCTAAAATACAACCCTCTCGCCATCATGCGTGTCGCTGTAGGCAATGTTCTGGATTATGCGGAGATGGTCTGTCGAGGCGGAAGATATAAGGATGTAGGCCTAGACCGGAGCGTCCTGTTTGGTCTAGTTTGTTTGGTGGCCGTATGTTCTGTTCGACGCTGGTTGCGGGAGGTGTTTCGATACGCCTCGGTGACCGTTCCCGCATGTTGCGGCCTGTTTCTTTATGCACTCGTCCATGCTGAACCTCGCCTCGTGGCCCCGTTCCTAACAGCCTTGTTGGTCGTCGGATTTGCCAGCCTGCG
>JASHTZ010000569.1 GCA_030040295.1 Terriglobia bacterium
TTGAGGGACTGCCCTACCGTTATTACTCGACAAAAAGCGGTGAAGTGGAAATCACTGAACGCGCGACTGTGGATTTTGAGTCCAAGTAGAGCGCGGGTCTCGCAACTTCACCTCAGTACGCGGGAAACATCACACCTCATTTATTCAACAGCCCCAATCCGCGCAGCCAATTGATGAGCAGCTTGGGCCATTCTCCAAGAGCCGGGTCACCCAGGTCCAACCCCACGCCGTGAGGGCCGTGCTGAAAGATATGCAGTTCCGCCGGAACGTGAGCTTTGTGCAGGGCCAGGTAAAACGCCACGCTGTTTTCGGCGGGAACCGTCGTATCCTCACTCGTCGTGAACAAAAACGTTGGAGGCGTTTGCGGTGTAACTTGAAGTTCGCTCGAAAGGTATTTCAGCAACTTGGGGTCGGGCGAATCACCCAGCAGCGCGTGCAATGAACCCTGATGCGCGTAGGGCGCCGTAAACGAAATCACCGGATAACCGAGGATCGCAAAGTCCGGCCGCGAACTGACGCGGTCGATGGGGTCAGGCGCGTCGGGATTTCCACTATCAAAGTGCGTTTCCGCAGTTGAAGTCAAATGCCCGCCCGCCGAAAAACCCATCATGCCGATCTGGTCGGGCTTGATGCCGTACTCCGCCGCGCGCGCACGCACGGTGCGGATGGCGCGTTGCGCGTCGCCCAGCTCGATGGGATGGTGGTAGCGCGGGCCGAGGCGGTATTTCAGCACGAAGGCCGAGACGCCCACCGCGTTCAGCCAATACGCCACTTGCCAGCCCTCATGATTCATCGCCAAGGCGCTATATCCGCCGCCCGGCGCGACAATCACCGCCGTGGGGGCTCCGTGCAAGGCCGGATAGTAAATCAACGTTGGGATGTCGTCCTCATCATTGCCCAATGCGCCCGGAGCCCCGTTTGGCCATAGCGGAAACGTTGTCGGCGCGACGGCGGAGGCACGAACCGGGGGTTTGGCGGACCGCTGCTGAGTGAAAGCCGCCGGTCCTGCTGGAAGCATGATGGCCATCAACACTATCGCAATTCCTCGAAACCTCTTCATGCAGCCTCCTTGAAAACTACTCCCGCATGACCGCGGGACCATGTGCCGAGCGAAGAGCCGCCCTGAGTGACAACCTTAGCTCATCGCCTGCGAAGAGTAATGATCCTCCGGCAAAGCCGGAGGCTTTCCGGTGGCTGGCCCTCAAAGGGGCCAGACCGCCACCGCCAAGAAACCCCTCACCCGATCACCCCTTCTCCCCTCTTCCCTCTCCCCAGGGAGAGGGAAGAGGGGAGAAGGGGTGATCGGGTGAGGGGTCCATTCGAAACGACAAATCCCCACGACTTGCCGACTCCCGGAACTGTAAAACTCAGGCTGCCACCCCGGCACAGCCGGGGGATCTCCCAATAGATTAGCCGTGCCCCGACCGGCGTGGGCCGTATACCGAGGATATCCCGCGCTTGACTCCCGCGGCAAGCGGCCTCAAAATAATTGTTTGACAGGGCATCTTCGGCGTTTACAGCTTTCGATGCAGTTACCGCACCTGACCACCGATCGTCCCCGAGGACTAAAAGCCCCGCCCATTCTGCTGGCGCTTGGCTTTCTGCTGGCGGCGCCTGTATGGGCGCAGACCAACGGCGCTCGGGTGGATTGCGATTCCATTTCCAGTGCGATTCTCGGCCACCCGGTGGATTACTGCGTCGCCCTCCCTCCCGGATACGATTCCGGGTCACAAAAATACCCTGTCGTCTATTATCTTCACGGCCTTTTTGAACACGCGCGGAGCTGGAGCGAGCACAGCGGAGAACAAACGTGGGAAAACCTGATGAGCGAGGGGAAGATCGTGAAATTCATCGTGGTGATGCCCGATGGCGGCCGGAGTTTTTGGGTTAATTCCTACGATGGAAAGGAACGCTACGAGGACTTCTTTATCCAGGAATTTATTCCGGCGATCGATCACAAATACCGGACCATCGCCACGCGCGAAATGCGGGGAATCAGTGGCGTCTCCATGGGGGGTTACGGCGCGCTGCACTTGGGAATGATGCATCCGGACATTTTTGGCGCCGCCAGCGCCCACAGCGCGGCCCTGATTTCCAAATTCCCGAATCCCTTGCCCACCGAAGGCCGCTATGGATTTTACGCTCGGGTCCTGCAGGAACCCTTTGGCTCGCCGCTGAACGAGGCCTATTTCGACGCCAATAATCCGCTCACTCTGGCCGAGCACCCCGAGAAGTTCGCTGGTCTGAAAATCTATTTCGACTGTGGTGATCAGGACCGCTACGGCTTTGATGTTGGCGCAAAGGAATTGGACCAGATTCTGACCTCCAAGGGCTTTCCGCATACCTTTGTCCTGCGTCCGGGCGGCCACGGATGGAGTTATTTGGATCAATATCTGCATTTTTCTCTGGAATTTCACTCGCAGATTTTCGCGCAGGCGGGAAAATGAATTTCTGAGCTTTCATTCTATAGGGTTGGCTGCCAAAGAGCTTCCACCACGGAGTTCACAGAGGAGCACAGAGAAAACCAACTCCGTGGCTCTCTGTGTCCTCTGTGGTGAGAGCTCTTTCAGACCTTCGCGAACGCGGCAAGAAAAGGGGATATCTCCCACGCAATGACCCGACTTCGATACTTCCTGTTGCTTCTCGTGATCGTGATCGCAAGCGCCCCGACCCTCGCGGCCTCCGCGGAGGCCGAGGCGCGCGTGCTCGATTACATCCGCACGCACCTCCAACCCGGCCAGCCTCTGCGCGTTACAGAACTTTACAACCAGGTCTTCACCAAGCCAGACGAACGGCAAGCCCTCAATAAACTCTATAATGCCTTCTTTCGTATTCCACTGTTTGTGGCGAATTACCAAAAAAATTACAATACCCCGCCCTCACTCGCGGTGATCTCGGAACAATTTGACCTGCACACGCCGGACGCAGCGGACACTTTGCTGCGCGTTATGGAAACGGACCCCCGCGTCCCGCGCTTTCTCACTCGCGATCCTAAAACCGGCGAGATTACTCACGTCGATGTGGAAAGCATCGAGTCGGACCCCCGGTTCGGCCAGGCGCTGGCGCGACAGATCGGCGGATTTGACGGCAACCCTGCGCCGGACCTCACCCTTACGCGGCTGGGCGGCGGTGACCTGCATCTCGCCGACCTGCGCGGCAAGGTTGTGCTGTTGGAAGTCTGGTTCACCGGCTGCCCGCCCTGCATGCAGGAAGCGCCGGCGCTCGTTTCACTCGACCGCGAGCTCTCTGCGCGCGGCCTAGTGATTGTGGGCGCGAATGACGACCGCAATCTGGGCCTCGATTACGATGACTCGGTGCGCCAGCGCTATGTGCAGGAGCGCCACATCCTCTACCCCATCGTCAACTGGTCGAAGGAAAGCGACCAGGCTTACGGAGGTATCGCCATTTTCCCTACCCTGTTCCTGATTGACCGGAAGGGCACGATCCGGAGCCACTGGATCGGCTACGTTGAGCCGCAAACCCTGCGAGAAGCAACCTCCGCGGCTCTCAGCCAGCACTGACCCGCGCCGGGCATCGCGCCCCACACGCGCGCCCGGTTTTCACGGCATGGAAAACAGCGAAGCATGAGCTGGAACTGGATTCGCTCTCTCTTTGAAATCTTCAGAGCTAAACAGAAGGCGTGCCCAGCGTGCGGTGCGCATTTTGAATGCGCTTCGCTGTCCAAGCGCTGTTGGTGCGCCAAGGTGAAGCTGAACCCGGCTGCATTGGCAGAGGTAAAATCTCTCTATACCGATTGTTTGTGTCCGAATTGCTTGAACGATGCTGGGAAGAATGCCCATGGGGGATGCACTACCAGAGTGTCTTCTCCGCATTCGAACCCGCATAAATATTGAGGCTGACGTACATCGCAAGGTTCATTCCCGGAATCCAAGTCGCAAATGCGGGGTATAATGCCGAATGAGGGCTGCACGGTTTTTGAAGTCGGGTTAACGGGAAAACTCCGGGGTGCGTGGCTATAACCTAAACTCTCGAATGCCTTCCCCAAATCCTGCGCGCCGCCGGACGAGGCGTTCCCGCCCCACCATCCTTGGCGGCAGAGCAGATCTCACGCTTATTCTTCTCACTTTGCTGCTGGGCGCCGGTTCAGCCCAAGCACAGACTCCGTCTTCGCTTTGGGGCAGACCGGTCACCCAGCTTACTCTCCAATGCGATTGCGATTTGAAACTCGACAATTTCCCCGGCGCCGTAACCCAAGAGATCGGCGAGGCGCTTGACCCCGAAAAGATTTCCGAATCCCTTAAGCGCCTCTACGCCACTGGCCGATTTTCGGAGTTGCGCGCCGACGCCTCGCCGCAGGGCGATGGTGTGGTGGTTACCTTCGTCGCCCGGGCGCAGTATTTCGTGGGCGTGGTGACGGCGGAGGGAAAGACCGGCCCCGTGGAAGCTAGCGCGCTGGTCACGGCCTCGCGATTGCGGCTGGGCCAGGCCCTGAGCAGCGACGACCTCGACGCGGCGGAAAAACACATCAGCGACCAGTTGGTTTCAAATGGCTACTACCGTTCGCATATTTCGTATGAATTGAAGCCCAATCCCGACACGCTGGAGTCCGGCGTGGTTTTCCAGATTCAGGCCGGCTCGCCGGCCCGCGTCAGCGCCGTGCAATTCCCGGTGGAGACAGGGTTCTCCGCCGAGCGGTTGATGAAAGTTTCCGGGTGGCATCCTCACCTCGAGCTAACCGCGGCCAGGGTGGAGCGCGGGTTGTATCGCCTGCACCAGTTCTACGTTGCCCACGGGCGCCTGCAAGCTGAAATCGCGATCCAGCAAAGGGTTTACGACGCCGGAACCAATACGGAAAAAGTCGTGGTCAGAATCGAGGGTGGGCCGGTCATTCGAGTGAGCGTGCAGGGCGCGGAAATTTCGCGCTCCCAATTGCGGAACCTTCTTCCCCTTTATCGCGACGGCGTAACGGACGACCAGGCCCTTGAGCGCTGCGAAAAATTGCTGGAGAGCCACTTTCAAGAGCAGGGATATTTCTCCGCGGCGGTGAAGGCCAGCCGGACCACAGGACCGGGCCGCGAACCGAACGTGAAAATTGTTTTCCGCGCGAGCCTCGGGCCTCGGGAAACTTTTGCGGGTTATGGCATTAAAGGCAACAAAGCCATCTCAACTTCGGAATTAAACAAGGCCATGGCCGCGCCCTCGCAGGGATTGCTGCCGACGCAACCGACTTTCAGCCAGACCCAGGTGGACGACAAAATCGCCGCGCTCCTGGCGGTTTATCACTCGCAGGGCTATCTGGATGCCGCAATCACCTCGGACATTAACGACGACTACCAGGGCGTCAGCGGCCACCGATTCGTAACCCTGATGATCCAGGAAGGCGTGCAATCAACCGTGCACAATTTGACCATGACGGGGATCGACACCGCCACGGAAAGCAAGCTCTGGTCCTCATTGCTCTGCAAGCCGACAGAGCCCTATTCGCTGGACAGGGCGCGCAGTGATCGCGATCATATTCTGGATTATCTCGCGGACCATGGCTTTCTCCATGCGGAGGCAAACTGGCGCGCCACGCCCTCCAAAGTCGCCCATGAGGTGGATTTGGATTTCCAAATTGACCCCGGCGTGCAGGAGCGCATCCAACGAATCGTGGTGGTGGGAAACGATCACGTGCGCCCCGGCCTGGTGAATCGCCAGTTGCGCGTTCACCAGGGCGACGCCCTCAGCCAGGATGCGATGCTCGATTCGCAGCGCAACCTCTACGACCTGGGAATCTTCAACCAGGTCCAGATTACACCCCAGGAGCAGCCCGCGTCCGCCGCGAATGAAACCTTGCTGGTGGGCGTGGAAGAATCCCGGCGCTGGAATCTGGGATACGGCGGCGGCGTGGAAGTCCAGCGGTTGGGCAGCAATACGCCCCAGGGGACTTACGAGGTCAGCCCGCGCGGTTCTTTGAGCTTGACGCGCCTGGACGTTGGCGGGCGGGGCCAGACTTTCAGCATGGACGGCAGACTCTCTTACATTGACACCGGCGCGGACGCAGGTTATTTGATTCCCCGCCTTCTGAATCGCGATGACCTCGATATGCGATTCAAAATCCTCACCGATCTTTCGCGTGAGGTTCTGACTTTTACCGAGAACCTTCAACAGGCCTCCCTCAGCATCGAAAAGCACCTCCACGGGCAGTCCCTGCTTATCGGTGAGTACCGGTTTGAGCGCGTCCAGGCGCTGGACATTTCCGACAAGGTTTCGGCGGCGGAAGCGGCGCTCTACAGCCAGCCGGCTATTGTGGGAATTTTGGGAGGGTCCTTCATCCGCGACACGCGCGATGATGCACTTGACGCGACGCGCGGCTCTTATTCGCTGATTAACGCCGGGATCGCCTGGAGGGACATCGGCTCGGAAGCTGATTTCATCCGCTTCAACGGCAAGAACTCCACTTACTACACCCTGTCGCCCCATCTGGTCTTTGCACGACTTACCCAGTTCGGCATCTTATCTCCTTACGGCGGGTTGTACAGCGTCACGGTGCCCGCCAGCAACGGGGAGCCGGCTGAGGTAATCGAAACGCATGAAATTCCCCTGCCGGAGCGA
>JASHTZ010000570.1 GCA_030040295.1 Terriglobia bacterium
CGAGCATCCCGAAGAACGCTACAACTACCTCTATAGCCTCGAGGAGCTCAAGCCCTGGGCCGAGCGCATCGGGCATATCGCCCAGTCCGCGCAGACGGTCTTCGTGGTGACCAGCAACCATTACCAGGGCAAAGCCATTGCCAACGCGCTGCAACTGGTCAGCATTCTGCGCGGCGAGCACGTCCCCGTGCCCGAAACGATGCTTGCCCATTACCCGCAACTCGCGGAAATCGCCCTGCCGCAAGTCGCGCACGCCGTCACATTCGCAGAGCCGCAACAGGGTGATCTGGGGTTTTCCTCCTTTCCGCAGAAATAGCTTGTCCGCAGAAGTAGCCGACACGTTGACCTTTCGGTGAAATCCGATTCTTGCATCAACTTCTTCATCGTAAGAATCACAATAAGCCGTTTAGTTTCATCAACATCGTAGGATCGATCTTCATTTTTTGTTCCCCCGCCGCCGCAAGTCAATCTAATAACGCTTTTGTCTTCAATCAGATAGCAGACTGTAAAAACCGGCATGAATTGCCGTTAAGTGACTTGTTTTCTTTAATATCGTAGGTTCGGATGGCCCTTGGCGAATTAGAGCACCTTTGGTAATTTCCAATTCCGGTTGTTCTGTTGTGTAGCCTACTCTACAAGACAGTACGTCGGCCATGCGAGGTCCTCCGACCAAAGCCTCTATTCTCGAAGTATCATGTGACTATTGCCCCAATAGTATATACGCTGGTTTCGCCTCCGTCAAGCAAAGGTTCTCCGGGTCCTTGGCCGAGCTTTGGGAATGGTGTTAGTATTTGCCTCAACTTTATGACCGCATCTGGAATTGTCGCCCCGACGCGCCGCGCCATTCGGAAATACTATGAGCAGATGGCCGCACTGCACGACCAGCGCATGCTGAATGAAAGGGGCGCATGAAAGTTATAAGAGAGATTCGAGACGCCTGCTCAGACCCTTCGGTAAGAATCGGAGATCTCTTGCGAAAGGCGAAGATCCTCGCAACAACACTTCAAAACGAGCCACTAAAGCTCTGGCTGTACCATGAGCTAAATGGATATCCTCGAATCGAAGATCTTCCGTCATACCGGAAGATTGGCTCGCAGCCCATGGGGACGTTCGCAGGTCCCATGGGCGCTAAGGTCACAAACTACTCCTTGCCCGTTTCCTACATGCCGGACTTCCTCCAAGCACGCGGAAAAGCCATACCCTTTGCGAATACGGTTGGGGAAATTGAGGCCATGGCGGAGACCGCAGGCACAAACGGGCTTGCGCAGCATTGGTTACCCGAAGCCGTGGAATTACTTCGAGGGGCTTATACAATGGACGGATACGTCCTCGTTGATGTCTACCAGCCGCTCACCAAGCCTGCTTTCGAAGGCATACTCGAAGCGGTTCGAAATCGCCTACTTGATTTCGCACTCGGGCTGCAGGAACTAAATCCGGAGGTGGTCGACTCGGAGAAGGCTCTCACCGGCCTGGCGGGTGAGCGGGTAAGCCAGATCTTCAACATTGCCGTGTACGGAGATCACAATGCGGTTGCGAGTGGCAAGGACTTTTCGCAGACCGTCACACAGGGGGTCCAGGCCGGAGACCTTGAATCCCTTTTGGCATACATGTGCCATCTCAATGTTCAACCGGACGATCTTAAGGATTTAAAGGCAGCCGTCGAAAAGGATGGACGGCGACCGGATAGACGATTTGGCGAGGGGGTGACTTCTTGGATGGGGAAAATGTCGTCGAAGGCTGTAGGTGGAAGTTGGAAGGTGGCGCTGGCACTCGCCCCTGAGCTCCTGAAGGCAGCGCTTTATAACTATTACGGGTGGAAGTAGCTTGCCAGCCGCCCCGACGATCCTGAATATATCGTGCGGCTGGCGGGCCACGTCATCAAAGTCAGCATGGAGACTTCAGAACCGTGAAGTCCCTTCCCGACATTAATAGCCCCGAAGGGGCGCACTAACAAAGCCCAGGCAAACGGCCTGGGTCGGTGGGCCCCCGCCCTCGTTTGTTGCCAAGCCCTGAAGGGGCGCTCTATTCCGCCCTTTCAGGGCTCGTAACGCGTCACGCATTTCGTTGACCCAGGCCGTTGGCCTGGGCTTCGTTAGTTCGCCCCTTTGGGGCTGGCTCATGTTGTCCCGACTCGCCCCTTTGGGGCTCATCCAAGATGTCTTGACGCAACGAACGTTTGACACCATCAAACCCGCGCTGTTAGCATGGAAAAGCTGCGCCTTGCATCGGAATCCTTTCGTGGGGTTGGACTACACTCCAGCCCAGCATTGCGCAGTCATCGAGTAGAGGAAAGAGTTGCCTGCCCGGTCCCCGTCGTCTAGCCCGGCCTAGGACACCGCCCTTTCACGGCGGTAACACGGGTTCAAATCCCGTCGGGGACGCCAAGCAATTCTGCGGGATTTTGACCCGATCTGCCGAAGGCAGGGTTTGTATGATCAAGGACAGAGTTTATTGGGAAGCCTGGGAGGCGCAGGGCCCGCTTGCGGCGCCGCCGGATTTCGAACGGAACCTGCGGTTGGTTGAAGATATGCACTCCTATGTGCGCTCGCTCGGTGTGCTTTCTCCCACCGCCCCTCTCGACGGACTGGATGCCAAACTCCGCATGGCTAAAGTGCTGAATGTTAGCGCTGCTGATGGAAAAAATTGCCCTGGGGCTTGAAGGCCGCGCCATCCCTTACATGGTGATTGGTGGTCAAGCCGTTCTCCTCTACGGTGAACCTCGTTTCACAAATGATATTGACGTAACTCTGGGGTCGGGCGCCGAACGCCTTCCCGAAATCCTGGAATTGACTCGTGATGGAGGATGGAAGGTTCTTGTGGATTCGCCGGCAGAGTTCGTTCAACGGACGATGGTGCTGCCCTGTATTGATCCCGAGAGCGGGATTCGCATCGATTTCATCTTCTCAAATTCGATGTACGAACGCGAGGCTCTCGGGCGGGTTCGCCGGATCGAAATCGGCAAGGCGCAAGTACGGTTCGGGTCCCTTGAAGACCTGATCATTCACAAGGTCATCGCCGGACGCCCCCGCGACCTGGAAGATGTGCGAACCATCCTGCTAAAAAATCCAAACCCCGACGTTGCCTACATTCGCCGCTGGCTTGAAGAATTCGATCGCAGCCTGGGGATGGACTATCGACGGAAGTTTGAAGGATTGATGAAACCGTCGAAGCCTTAGCAACAAAATTCCAGGGATCGCCCACCGCCCTTTCACGGCGGTAACACGGGTTCAAATCCCGTCGGGGACGCCACTTTCCTTGGGGGACGTTTATCCGACGAAGCGGTTCAGCCTCGCAGATTAGAATCTCTTTTGGTGGGGTTAGCACCGCGCTGCATGTGATTGGTGAGTTCCCGCCGAATATGCGGCCGCAAGGCGGCTGGGACAGATGAGGGTTGGGACAATATCCGCAAATCGGCCATAGAAATACTTGGCAAGAAAGAGATAGCGCGTGCGATAGGTGTCTGCGGGTTGCGCAGGAGCGCCAGCCGCACGCTGTAATGCTGCGACCACCGGCCACTTTCGGCGATGGCAACAACAACGCGGGCAGGTATGGCGATCCTGGCAAGGGCTCTGAGAACATGTCCCTCGTTGAGAAATGGGCTGTCCAGAACAACGGAGAGAATCTCGGGTTGCCCATCGGCCAGAAGCGCGCCCATAATTCGCCCCGTGCCGCGCCGGGCGAGGACCATCTTTTGTGCGGAGGGCAATTGCGGGAGCCGCGCCAGAATAAGCTCCTCCGCCAGGTGTTTCAAGGGCGGCGCGGTCGAAGGAACTAAAGCCAATTCCACCAGATCGACAACGAAGAGTTCGCGCACAAGACGCAGGCCGAGAGCAAGTGGCACATGCGGGTGACAGGCGAGACTGCGGCGCACACGATAACTGGATGTCCACTGTTTGCGGCTCGCGATCTCTTCCAATAACGCGGTGGGGAGTTCTTTGTGTCCGAGTAGGAGGCACAAGTGACTCTCATCGAAGAAAGGGTTGTCCAACAGACCGAGAATGACATCGGCGTCGGCATAATGGAGGAGGAGAGGAATCTCCTCACGTTTTGCCGTTCGCGCTGTTCCTTGGTCGATGTGTGTGGTTTCTTCCATGATCCGATGTGACTTCTCATTGCGTGCCGTGATTGCCCACCGGCCCTCAGCTTTATATTGGCATATTGTTCCACCCCATCACAAGACTTGGAGAGCGGGCGCAAAGAACCCTGCCTTTTGAGCATGACAGTGCTCGCGAAAGCTTTTGATATCAGCTTGCCGGAATTGCTTCAGGGGGTAGACGATGATTAGGTATTTCGAGAACTTGGTGTACCTTCCGAAATCCCAGCCAGCCGAGCGAGCGTCAACCAATGCCGTGGATGCGGCAAATACCGACCGGCTCGTATGAGTGAGGCGTCGGGTATTGAAACGTGAAGTTTCGATGCGATAGTTGGAATGGTAACAGCGGCAAGTTTCGGTTGCATCTGTGCGAGATAGGAGTTCTTTTGTACTCAAGGCCGAAAATCCGGTTGCTTTCAGGTTGCTTAGAATCAGTTTAGATATGACCTGACCTGGCCCTGATTCCGGGAAAATCTCCAAGGGCGGTTCTTGAAATTCAGGCACTTAGCGATTCGGTAGGCATCTTGTGTAGGGCCGGAAAGGCCGTTATTCGCCCTTTCACGGCGGTAACACGGGTTCAAATCCCGTCGGGGACGCCAAGTCTTCAATAGCGGCTGCAAGGGGGGAATTCTATCAATGGCAAAACCAGGCAGTAGCGGCGAGCACGCTGGCTGGAAGCTGCACGCGGCACAGCGCGCGCTGCAACTCGTGGAACCGGGGATGACCGTGGGTTTGGGCTCCGGCACAACGGCCACGCTTTGGATAAAACTTCTTGGCGAAGAAGTGCGCGGCCGCGGCCTGAAGATTCGCGCCATTGCAAGCTCCGAGGATAGCGAGCGATTGGGGCGCAGCTATGGGATACCGTTTGTGGACTTTGAGCAATGCCGAAGCCTTGACCTTACAGTCGATGGAGCGGATGAAATCGCTCCCCATCTGGCCTTGATAAAGGGCGGCGGTGGCAAGCTTCTCCGCGAGAAGATTGTGGCCAGCGCCTCAAAGAGGTTTGTGATCGTCGCGGATGCCTCAAAGCAGGTGGAAAAACTCGGGCGCTTTCCGCTGCCCGTGGAAGTAATTCCCATGGCGCTTCCGCTGGTGGGTGACTCCCTTCGCGATCTCGGCTTTACGCCCACAATTCGCGCAAATCCGGATGGAAGCCGTTATATCACCGATGAGGGAAATCTGATTCTTGACTGCTCCGGCCTGCTTCTTGAAAACCCCAAGGCCATCGCGAGCAGGCTCGATTCCATTGTGGGAGTTGTGGAACACGGCCTGTTCCTGGATATGGCCAATCTTGCCCTGATTGCGGATGAAGAGAAGGTGATTGAGCGCACGACCTGACGTGAATCCCTGCCGCCTCGCCCCATCAGCACGCCAAAATATGCGCCGGGTCCTTTGCCCCTTGCGGCTTCAAGCCCATTCCGTCCGCGGCGCCGAATCCGCCTTACTTCGCCACGGTCGCAACGCAGTGTACGTTTGAGAGAAACCCCTTTTGCAAAATGGGCGGTGCGGCGAGGGTATCGAGGTCGAACTGAACGGTGACCGGTTTGCCGTTGGGTGCGGTCACGGGGCGTTCGCCGCCGAGAACCCATTGCAAGGTGAGAACGTTGCCATTTTTTTGCACTACGGTGGCGTCATCGAAGAATCTAAAAACGCCCCACAGGCCGTCGTAGCTCGGGAAGCCGAGCTGCGTGCCTCCGGGAATGGTTACGCTAAGCCGCACGCCCTGGCCGGCAGTCCCGGGCCAGGTGAAGGGGATGGCTTGGCCTGCGCCGCCGCCATAATTAATCGTCTGCCCGTCGATGCTGAGGTTGAGGCTCGAAACGTTCTCGGTGGCGCGTGGGCGGAGCGTGTAGCGGAGCTGCGCTTGCGTTCCGTCGCCGTGGAAAAGGGCGCGCTGTACATCCATGGCGTCATTGAAGAATGTCAGGAACCGGGGAT
>JASHTZ010000571.1 GCA_030040295.1 Terriglobia bacterium
CCCACGCGGCGAAGCGTTTCCGCAAGGTAAGCGCGCGCGGACCGCAGCTCCAATGCCATTTCTGCCGCTAGGAACTGCACCCGCGGGATCGCCGCCAGAGGTGCTCCCGCTGCATGCTCATACTTTCGTGTGGTGACGTGCGCGGACGAAAGCTGGAATGCGGCACTGGCAATTCCCAACGAAACTGCCGCGGCGCCCATTTGAAAATTCGGGAGTACAACCGCCATCATGGTTTCAAATCCGCTCCCTTCGGACCCCAGCCGGTCCTGCTCACGCAGCGCGACATCATCAAGCTTCATGGGCGCGCTGGCGTTTCCGGCCAGCCCCAGTCCTTCGAAAGGTTTCCCGACTTCGAGGCCCTTTGCTCCCTTGGCGACAAGATATAAATCCAATTCGGTTGGTCCTCCGGCGCCCGCCTTGCGGGTCGAAACCACATAGCTGTCTGCTTCGCCGGCGCTTGTTACAAAGCTCTTTTGCGCCTTCAAACGAAGTCCGTCGCCGTTCCTCGTGGCCTCACTGACGGGCATATAGAAGTGGCCACCTGAGCCTGCCTCACTGAATGCCAGCGTGGACAGGTGTTCGCCACGCGCGACGGCCGGAAGCAGGCTTCGTTTGAGCTCATTGCTGCCTTTCGCAGCAATCACTGCCGTTCCACAGTAATGCATCAGGGTGACCATCGCAGTCGAGGCACATGCTCCGCCGAGCGTCTCAAGCGCCCTGGCCGCATCGGCCATGCTGGCGCCAGCTCCGCCGTATTCGGTGGGAACGGTAAGCCCCAGAAGGCCCGTTCGCGCCAGTTCCTGAATGTTCTTGTGCGGAAAGCTGCGTGAGCGGTCAACCTCGTCAGCGCGGGGAGCAAAAACTTCCTTAGCTAACTTCTCGTTCCGTACAAGCAAGTCTTGAATGCTCGCCATGAGATATCCTCCGTGAATCTCAATTGTCTCCTCGATGCAATGCCGTGAACCGAACTGATCAAAGCCGGGAACCACCGTCAACGGCCTCGTGTCGATCCCGGCCCTAAACGGCCGAGCACCAAGTCTATACCCGGCATGAGAGCACACACGGAGCCTCCCGATGTTTGATTGGGAAAGTTTAGGAAACGGCCACCGGACGTTTAGATTTCAGACGTTCAAGTGAATCCCTGGGGTCTGATAAAGCGAGGGGAGCAAGCACGGCGTTTTTTGCTCGTGATGACGGCTGGATGTGCCACTGCCATGACCTTTGATCCAATTCAATTCTTGGGATCACAGGGTAAGAGTATACTTTTCCCCATGACGCTTGCCAAGGTCGCAAAAATTCGAAACGTGCCGAGTTGGGATGGAAGGGGTACCCGGGTGGCGTTCCGCTGTCAGGCAAGCTGTGTGCTGACCGATTTATTTCGATAAACAAGATAATATCCCGCCGGCACCAAGAACACCGTTAACAGGAGGGAAGCGATCAAGCCTCCGATCAAAGCGCGCGCCAGCGGCGCATAAGCTTCACTGCCCTCGCCCAGCTTGAAAGCCATGGGGAGAAGGCCGATCACGGTAGCGAGCGTGGTCATCAGGATGGGCCGCAACCGCACCCGGCACGACTCGATAATCGCGTCGCCCACAGTCTTGCCTTCGTTCCTCAGACGATGCGCAAATTCAACAATCAGGATGCTGTTCGACATGGCGATACCGGCGAGCATTACGACACCCATTAAAGACATGATGTTTAGAGTTGTCCCAGTAAGAACGAGGACTATCAGCACGCCAGAAATTCCGGGCGGCAGGGCCAAAAGAATGATTGCGGGATCGATGAAGGAACGGAACTGAGCAACCAGGATCAGGTAAAGCAGCACAACAGAAAGAATCAGGCCCACCGCAAAGCTCCTGAATGATGCGTTCATGGCCTCTGCGCTCCCTCGGACGGTGACGCTCACATTTCCGGGGATGTCTTCGTGTGCGATGACATCGTGAACATAGTCCGCTGCGGCGCCAAGGTTTTCAGTGGATGGACGCACGTAGATATCGAGCTTGCGACGGATTTGATAGTGATCGACCTCCGTCGGGGCGTTAATCCGCTCGATGTTGGCAATCATATCCAACCGCGTTGGTTCGCTGATGCCGTCGGCGTGAAGGGGAATGGCTTTCAAATCCTGGATCGAGCGTATCTGCGACTCGGGGTACTGAACGGTAAGGAAATAGTTGTTCCCATTGTGGGGGTCAATCCATAAGTTGGGGGCGATCATTTGGTTGGAATTCAGCGAGGTGATAACGTTGGTCAGTACCTCGCGTTCGGTGAGTCCCAGTTTGGCCGCGTGTAAGCGATCGACGTCAATGCGAAGTGAGGGATAATCAAGGTCTTGGGGCATAAATACGTCGGCGATCTGGGGCGACGGTCGCAGCTTGCCGGCGATGTCCTGGGCAATGGTATTGTCTGTACCCAGGTCTGCGCCGGCAACCTGGATGTCAATGGGGGCCGGGGCCCCCATGCTGACGACCGCATCCACCAAGCTGCCCGTGGAAAAGAACGTCTTCAATTCCGGCATTTCTCTGGCCATGCGTTCCTTGATCCGGCTAATGTATTCATAGCTGCCGATCCGATGGCC
>JASHTZ010000572.1 GCA_030040295.1 Terriglobia bacterium
CCCTGCCCGTAACCCATCGCCTGCCCGTAGAATCCAAAGGGGCGGTAGGTGTCAATCAACCGCTGATAGGTTGCCTGGTTGATCGCGCGCCACTGGGGAACGTCATCTTCAGGCGCAAAGCCCAGATAATCTGCCAGAAAAATCAGCGGTCCCAAGACGGTACTCCGATCGGGCCAGCCGGCATCTTTCAGCGTCCAGACCCGGCCGTATTTCGGATCGGAAACAACGTATTGGGTAGCAATCGCTTCCCGCATTTTCTCCGCGCGCTCCCGCCAGCGCTTGGCGACATCGCCCTCACCGATCGAATCCGCCATTTCCGCCAGACCTCTCAGGCCGTGCATGCAAATTGCGTCTGCATAAACGGAGTACCCGTTCCCGCCCGCCGATTCGCCAGTAGTATGAAGCAAGCCATTCGCGGCGCCCGAAATCTCCGGGTGCTCGAACTGCCACAAAATCCAATTTCCCGCTGCTTGCACATCGACCCAGTGGGAACGAAGCCACTCATCGCGAACTCGCAGGCGCTGCCAGAGTTTATAAAGGAACAGGATAATCAGGCCGTGCCCATCGTTTTCGAAGCTCGTGCTCACCTTGGGTTTGTTGGCGACGCGGCCCCAGTGCGGAGGAAAAAATTGATTATCAATCATCAGGGAGGACTGCTGCTCCCAAAGGCGCGCCATCCGAAAGCAAAAGTCAGCGCAAGGGATGCCTTGTTTCACGCCCCCGAGCACCGTCAGCTCTTCTAGGCTTCGTCCCATGTCACGCGACCAGGAATCGGCGTAATAGAGCCCGGCACCGGTGCGGAACGTTCCGTACTGCGCGCCGTCGCCACCCCAGACTAATGCGCCCCTGGTGGAGGTGTGGTAGGTTCCGTCGGCGTCAATCTTGTCATGAATATCCTGCAGGTTATACCGGAAGACGTTGGCCAGAATGCCCGTGAATGTATCTCCCTGAAAAGAGATATCAGGACCTGAGTAACCATCAGGCGTTTCTCGAGTCACATGATCGCGGTAAACCTCGTTGCTTGAGTATAAAGCTCTGCTCAGGTCATTTAGCCGCCTCTGTGCTTCGTGCTCGCCTTCGCCCGCCGGACGCAGACTCTTTGCCGACAGAAAATCATCGAATTGCGGAGAAGGGTTACCCGGCGGGAGGACGATGGTCCGCGCAAATCCCGTGTCGCCGATGGGCTCAACCGTGATCCCGGCAACCGTCACGGTTCCTTTCTTTTCTGGAGAGATCTCGATCGTCAGGCTTCGAAGCAAGCGCGGCCTTGGAGTAATTACCGCGACGTAATCGCCGTCCCGCATGGGCGTGGGCGGGTAGAGGCGCAGCGCGGCGGCGAGGTTTCTCCGCAGCACAGCATCGGTTGGAAATGGACCCGGATTCCGAAAGAACGAGCTGCCCCACCAGATGCTTTCGCCCAGGATCAAAGGGAAAATTTGGGTCTCGCCGCCAGCATAATCAAGCCTGATTTGCCCGAGCTGATCCCCAATGAAGAAGCGAACGCTATAGTCGCGAGGGTCCGCCCAGGCACGCACACTGTCGGACTCCGTCATGCCCAGGAGGAAAATCCGCCTTACCATTCCTCCGAGATCCAGCGAGGCTGTGCCGCCCGATGGGACATCCAGTTTTCCTTCGACAAAAGGAATGCCCCATCGGTCGAGGGTTCTCAAGGCAGTTGCCTTCCCAGGGCTCTTTGCGAGCGGCAAGGCCAGATATTTTTTCTGAGCGCCGCCTGCCTCCTGCACCCCACCGGCTTCAGGGCTTTGCCGCAGCTCGCCGCGCGATTCGACGGGAAAGGTTGCCGCGATTGCCGAACCTGCAAGGCGCTTCAGAAGAGTTCGCCGGTTTGTCTTCTCAGCAGAGGGACAAAGGCTTGTGAGGAATTTCTTCTTGGGCGGCGATTCCGCATCGTGTTCTTCTATCCGATTTGCGCAACGGCCCTTGACGCCCATTTCTCCGAACCAAACGGCTTATTCAATTTGATGCCAATGCAGACATTCCCGAGGCTTTTTCTTGAGGGAGGGAAGGCCCCAACCTCTTCGCTTTCGCAAGGGTTCCTCTATTCGCAATGGGTTGTGGCGCAGGTGTCCCCGCCAGCGCCTCAATTTTCAGACTGCGGGTAAGGTGGACCATCCGTCAGCCGACGGTGGGTCCGGACTGCCGCTGGGCGGCGCAGGTTATGACGATTTCTTCGGGGCTAAGTGGAGTTTTTGGTTCAGGTCAAGATTCAGCATAAGCACATTCACGCGGGGTTCGCCGAGGAAACCGAATCGCCGGCCTCGAGAATCAGCCTGAATAAGCTGGTTTATCTGGTCCACGCTTGCGCCGCGGGCTTGGGCTACGCGCGGGGCCTGGGCGAAGGCGGAGGCGAGACTGATGTCCGGGTCGAGCCCGCTGCCGGAGGTCGTGGCCATATCGGCGGGAACCGGGCCCTGGTAGCCGGGATTTTCGGCGCGGAATTTTGCGACGTCGGCTTTTACGCGATCGATTAATTTCTGATTCGTGGGGCCAAGGTTTGACCCGCTGGATGCGGTGGCATCGTAGCCATCATTTCCGGCAGCCGAGGGGCGCGGATGGAAGTATTCGGGGCCGGAGAAATTCTGCCCGAGCAGCTCTGAGCCCACCACTTGCCCGTTAATTTTCAGCAGGCTTCCGTTCGCTCTCCACGGAAACAAGACCTGGCACAAGCCCGTCACCACGCCGGGATAAATCAGTCCGGTGAGCACGGTCATCAACAACGTGAAGCGAAAGGCCTGGCTAAGTTGCTTGCGCATGAAGAACTCCGATCCCGAAACAGTCCCAATTTTACTGTGGCGGCGGTCTGCGACCGCCGCCGGCAATGACAGCCACGGTCAGCGCCTTTCTGACCGAGGGTTCTTCCCGGCGTTCGAAAAGCCCACGGTCAGAAAAACGCTGACCGTGGCTACCGTCTTCGGCGCTCATAGAGCGCTGCTACAGGGCAAGGCCGAACACCGTTCGGCCCTACGCCAGGTGCAAAAGCCCGAGCAAGCGGTCAATCAAATAAATGCACGGGAAGGGCGCAATAAATCCACCCAACCCATAAATCCAAAGATTGCGGCGCAGCATGGCGGCGGCGCTTTGCGGTTTGTAACGCACGCCGCGCAGGGCCAGCGGCACCAGCGCAATAATAATCAGCGCATTGAAAATCACCGCGGCAAGCACGGCGCTCTGCGGACTGTGCAGGTGCATGATGTTGAGTTTGTTGAGCTCGGGGTAAGTGGCCGCGAACATCGCCGGGATGATGGCGAAGTATTTCGACACGTCGTTCAGGATGGAGAAAGTCGTCAAAGCGCCGCGCGTAATGAGCAATTGCTTTCCGATGGCCACAATCTCGATGAGTTTGGTGGGATTGCTGTCCAAGTCCACCATATTGCCGGCTTCCTTGGCGGCCATGGTGCCGGTGTTCATGGCAACGCCCACATCGGCTTGGGCCAGCGCGGGCGCGTCGTTGGTGCCGTCGCCGGTCATGGCCACCAGGCGACCCTCGGCCTGTTCCTTCTTGATGTAATCCATCTTGTCTTTGGGAGTGGCTTGGGCAAGAAAGTCATCCACGCCGGCTTCGTTGGCGATGGCCGCAGCGGTGAGGGGATTGTCGCCGGTAATCATGACGGAGCGGATTCCCATGGCGCGCAACTGCTGAAGGCGTTCCTTCATTCCGCCTTTCACGATGTCCTTCAGGTGGACGATCCCCAGCACGCGGTGGCCATCAGCTACGGCGAGGGGAGTTCCTCCCGTGCGCGAGATGCCGTCGGACAATTCGATAAAATTCGCGGGGATCGAGCCGCCTTTTTCGCTGACGAATTGAATGATGGCATCGGTGGCGCCCTTGCGCAGCGCGCGGCCGTCAATATCCACGCCGCTCATGCGCGTATAGGCGGAAAAGGGAATGAAGTGCGCCTCGTGCTCGGAAACCTCGCGCCCGCGCAAGCTGTATTCCTTCTTGGCGAGGACGACAATCGAGCGGCCCTCGGGAGTTTCATCGGCCAGGCTGGCGAGTTGCGCGGCGTCTGCCAGATCAGCCCCGGTGACGCCTTCAACGGGAAGAAATTCCACCGCCTGGCGGTTGCCCAGGGTGATGGTTCCCGTCTTGTCGAGCAGCAGGGTGTTGACGTCGCCCGAAGCTTCCACCGCCTTGCCGCTCATGGCCAGTACGTTGTCCTGCATCACGCGGTCCATGCCGGCGATTCCAATGGCGGAAAGCAAGCCGCCGATGGTGGTGGGAATCAGGCAGACGAGTAGCGAGACCAGTACCGCGACGCTGGGCACCGTTCCGGCATGGGCGGAGTTGACGGCGTAGACGGCAAAGGGCTGCAGGGTGACGACGGCGAGCAGGAAGATGAGCGTCATGCCGGCAATCAGAATGTTCAGAGCGATTTCGTTGGGGGTCTTCTGCCGCTCGGCGCCTTCCACCAGCGCGATCATGCGGTCAAGGAATGTTTCGCCGGGATTCGAGGTGATGCGGACCCTGATCTGGTCCGAGAGCACCTTGGTGCCGCCGGTCACAGCGCTGCGGTCGCCGCCCGACTCGCGAATTACGGGCGCGCTTTCGCCGGTAATGACCGACTCATCCACGGTGGCGATGCCTTCAATCACTTCGCCGTCGCCGGGAATGATGTCGCCGACTTCGCAGATCACCACATCCTGGGCGCATAATTTGGAGGCGGAAACGATTTCCGTCTTCCCGGGAGAAACCACGCGGCGGGCCATGGAATCGGTCTTGGCTTTGCGCAGAGTATCGGCCTGGGCCTTGCCGCGCGCTTCCGCCATGGCCTCGGCAAAGTTGGCGAACAGTACCGTGAACCACAACCAAAGGGAAATTTGCAACGAGAAGCTGATATCCGGCCGCCCCATGAAGATGTCGCGAATCATAAAGGCCGAAGTCAGCGTCGCGCCGACCTCCACGACGAAAATCACGGGATTCTTCAGGAGCGTAAGGGGATTGAGCTTGACGAAAGACTCCCGAGTGGCGCGCCACATGAGGTGCGGATCAAACAAGGGGCGCGCCCGCACCATTTTCTTCGGCACCAGCGTCATAAGATCGTCAAGATGTGGTGGCGGCGTTGACGTGGTTGTCGGCATGAGTCAGACCCCCACCGTTCGGATGATAATTGCGGAAATCAATTTACCCTCATGCATGAAGAAGTGCTCAACGAGCGGCCCCAGCGAGAGCGCGGGGAAGAACGTCAAGGCGCCGATAACCACCACCACTCCCACCAGCAGGCCGACGAACAGTGCGCCGTGCGTAGGAAGGGTGCCGCTGGTGGTGGGCACCTTCTTCTTGCAGGCCAGACTGCCGGCAATCGCCAGCGTGGGCAGAATGAAGCCGAATCGCCCGATCAGCATCGCGAGCGCCGTTGTGAGGTTGTACCAAGGCGTGTTTATGTTAATTCCGCTGAAGGCGCTCCCGTTGTTTTCCGATGCGCTCGAAAAAGTGTAGAGCAGTTCGCTGAATCCGTGCGCGCCCGGGTTCCCCAAATTGGCGATCGCAGGACCTGGAGGATTCCAGTAACCGTTCTTGGCGAAGGGAACGACCGCACAGATGGCCGCGAAAACCAGAATGGAGAACGCCGTGGCAATGACGGCCACCATGGCCATTTTCACTTCTTTCTGTTCGATCTTCTTTCCCAGATATTCGGGTGTGCGGCCCACCATGAGCCCCGCAATGAATACGCCCACAATAGCGTAGAGCAGCATGCCGTAGAGGCCCGAACCCACGCCGCCGAAAATCACCTCATCGGTCTGAAGGTTGAACATGGGAATGAAGCCGCCCAGGGGGGTGTAACTATCGTGCATGCTGTTAACGGCCCCGCAACTCGCGTCGGTGGTGGCAGTGGCAAACAAAGCGGAGCCGGGGATCCCCAAGCGGACATCCTTGCCCTCCATGTTGCCGCCCGGCTGGGTGGCCGTGGCCGCCGTGTCAACCCCGAGCCGGGCAAGAATCGGATTCCCGGCGTGCTCGGAGTGATAGCAGATAAATACGCCCACAAAGAAAAGGAATGCCATGGCGGAGAAGAGCGCCCAGCCTTGTCGCGTGTCACCCACCATCTTTCCGAAGGTATAGGTTAGGCCCGAGGCAATTATGATGAGGGACAGAACCTCGAGGAAATTGGTGAGAGGAGTCGGGTTCTCATAAGGATGAGCGGAATTGGCGTTGAAGAAGCCCCCGCCATTGGTGCCCAGCATTTTGATGGATTCCTGCCCAGCCACGGGGCCCATCGCGATCGTTTGAGTCTTTCCCTCCAGGGTAGCCGCTTGCTGGTAAGACTTCAGAGTTTGTGGCACCCCCCGGAAGCAGAGAAAAAGCGCAAACACCAGGGCAAGAGGCAGGAGCACATAGACCGTGGCGCGGGTGGCATCCACCCAGAAATTGCCAATGGTGTTGGTTTCCTTGCGCACAAACCCCCGGATCAGCGCGATCAACACCGCAATGCCTGCGGCGGCGGACAAGAAGTTCTGTACGGTCAGCGCCGCCATCTGTACGAAATAGCTGAGCGTCTGCTCGCCGCCGTAGGCCTGCCAGTTGGTGTTGGTCACGAAACTCACGGCGGTGTTGAACGCCAGGTCCGGGGTCATGGGCGTGGCGTAACCTGGAGCGCGGCCGGTGCTGAAGTGCATGGGGTTGAGAGGCAGGAAACCCTGCAAGCGTTGAATCGCGTAAACAAAAAGGAAGCTGACCAGGCTGAAGGCAATGACCGACGCCGAATATTGCGTCCAGCGCTGCTCGGAGGTTTCGCGGATGCCGCAGAACTTGTAGACCAATACTTCCAGGGGCCGCAGGATGGGATGCAGATAAGTGCGCCGGCCCTCGAATACGTGCGCCATGAAGAGTCCCAGCGGCTTGGTGAGCGCCAGCAAAATCAGGAAGAAAACCACGATGTACGCAAAACCTTGCATGGTCATAGAAATTCCCTCAGAACTTCTCCGGCCGCAGAAGGGCGTATACCAGATAAACGAAAATGAAAAATGCCGCGATTCCGGCGATGATGAAATCCATGGATCTGCCCCCCTCAGAGGCGTTCGCAAAGGCGCGTAAAGAGCCAGCAACCCGCGAAGAATAGCACCACGATTAAGATGTATGCCAGGTCGAGCACGCTGAATTCACCTCAAGTCCGCGAAATTTCCACGGTACCCATGGTTCGAATGAATCTGTCGAAGGATTTGACGATCTAAGTGGTAGCTAGAATCGGAGTCCATGGGAATGACCGCAAGACAATTGTGGACGCGGCAGCATAAGGATATCATAAATAGTTGCTCAAAAATTCGTTAGGCCTTGGGAAGGCTCAGGCGATAGCCAACCCAGGGCTCCGTGAGAAGGAATTGAGGGTGGGAGGGATCGGGCTCGATCTTTTTGCGGAGTTGATTGATGAAGACGCGCAGATATTCCACTTCCTCGCCGTAATCGGGCCCCCACACCGCCTGGAGCAGCTTGGCGTGGGGAATGACCACGTCAGGATTGCTGGCGAGATAACGAAGAAGGTCAAACTCCTTGGGGGTGAGGCGCACTTCCTCGCCATCCACGGTTACGCGCCGCACTGCGAAATTGATTTGCGTATTGCCGAGATTCAGCACATCGGGCGCCCCCGGGTTCACCAGAGTGAAGCGGCGCAAGGCGGCACGAATGCGCGCCAGCAGCTCCTGCATGCTGAAAGGTTTGGTGACGTAATCGTCCGCGCCGGCATCGAGCGCCTCAACCTTTTCTTTTTCGGTGTTTCGAATCGAAAGAATGACGATGGGAACGTCGCTTTGGGAGCGGATCGTCCGGCAGGCCTCCATGCCGCCGATTCCCGGCATGTTTATGTCGAGGAGCACGAGGTCGAACCGATCCTCGCGGAGCTTCTCCAGGGCTTCCTCTCCGCTGCGCGCCGTACTAACCACGTAGCCGCGCGCCACCAGCGTGGTGCGCATCACGCGGCGAATCTGCGGTTCGTCATCGACAACCAGTATTTTGGCGTCGGTCACTGCGCAAGCTCCCGCGGAGAGCGCGGCACGGAGAAGGAAAATCGCGCTCCTTTGCCCGGTTCGCTCTCCATCCAGATTCGGCCGTGGTGGGCGAGCACAATTTCCCGCGCAATCGTCAGGCCCATGCCCGTGCCGGGTATCCGCTCACGTTGCTCTCTCCCGCGAAAAAACTTGTCGAATACTTTGCGCTGCTCCTGTGCGGAGATCCCCGGCCCGCAGTCCTCGATGCTCATCATCACCTCTGTTTCCCCGGCACTGCCGCGGATGGTGAGCGGGCTCCCGGGCGGTGTGTATTTCAGTGCATTGTTCAGGAGTTGCCAGATGACGGTTCCGATAAATTCCGGGTCGACGCTTACGCAGGGAAGGCTGTCGGGAATCTCCACGGAGACCTTACGTCCCTCCAGGCTTTCGCCCAACCGCGCGAGCTGGTCCAGCATGATTTTGCGCAGCGACTGCGGGCTGCGGTGCAATTGGAGCTGCCCCGCTTCAATGCGTGACGTCTGAATCGCTTCGGTGAGCATGGAGTTCAGCCGGTCGGTTTCCTCATTCACGATGCCGAGCAATTCCTGGTAAGTGGGGCTCAGGCTGCCGTCGGAAAGCATGGAGGTCACCGCCGCTTTGATGGGCGTAAGCGGGGTTTTAAATTCGTGCGCCAGGGCATCGAGCATGGTGGATTTTAACTCCTCGCTCTGCCGCGCGGCTTCGGCGCGCGTGGCCGCGTCTTGGGCTTGCGCGCGTTCAAGCGTGATGGCCGTCAGGTTGCCAATGGCGTGCAGCGCCGTCTCCGAAACCTGCGAACCTTGAATCCCCAGGCTTCCCACTGGCTGGCCGCCCAGGCTGATGGGAATTACCGTGGTCCTCGTCGCAGGGTCGTGATACACCGTGCCCTGCAACGCCGTGTCGCGCAGCTTGCCGACATCGACGGGAATATCCTGCGGGCCGGCTCGAATGATGCGGTCGCTCGTTCGATCATAAAACGCCAGACCCGGGAGCTCAAAGACCTGAGCGATTTGATTGGCAATTTCCTGGCCCAGCGGACCGTGAACATCCAGTAGTAGCAAATTTCTGCTCAGCGTGTAAAGCCGTTCCACCTCGTGCTGCCGTTGTGTCGATTCTTGCGCCCGCCGCTTGGCACTCGCGGAAAGGTGGCTAACGAGCACGGCCGTTACTACAAATGTCGAAAGCGCCACCCAGTCCTGTGGATCGGCAATAGAGATCGAGCCGATAGGAGGGATAAAGAAAAAGTCGAGGCAAAACACGCCCGCCAGGGAAGCTGCCAGGCCTTCCGCCAATCCCCAGCGCGTGGAAATCGTCAGCACTGCCAGCAGAAATGTGAGTGCGACCGTCAAGGTGTTGACACTCAACACAAGGAAATAGACAAAGGCAATTGCGCACACGATCACGACCGCGCCGAGGAGGCGAACAGCTTTTTCCATGTGGGGTAGCAGTTTGGTCATGAAGTGCCAACCTCAGATTCCAACCATTCTATCTGCTTACAAGCCGTGTGAGCAGAGTCTCTGGAAAGTTGACCTCCTGCAGCTCCGCACCGGCATGGCATCCTCATTTGTGGTCACCAAAACCCAACTCAACGCTCTTCTGTGCCCAGCCCAAGGGGCGCAGGACAGATAACTTCTCATGTTCCGCGTCTTAAACTCAATTGCAGGTAAGCAGGGAGTTCTTTTTTACAGACGGAGGGAGCGATCTCTTATGCCGTGGAGTATACCGCCAGGCTCCGCAAATGAGGTGAGGCTGTGCATTTCGAGACTTGAACTCGAACCTGGGCGGCCTCCAGGGCGGGGAATTTAATGATCCGCTTATGACCGACGGACTGACCCTCGAAGAGCTTCTGCCAGTGATTGCCGGGAACGAGCGCTTCCACGGTGAATTGGCGGATGCGTTCGCCCTGGGCAATGTCCTCCCTAATCACGACGTGATCAATCCGCGTGGGTGCGCCCAGTCGAAGAACTACGTTGTTTCCATGCCCTTTTGTCTCCGCCAACGGCTTGCCAAACCGACGGCTAATCTCCTTGCCGAACGCCGCGCCAACCTCCGCATCCATTTTCGGAACAAGGCCGCGCTGGTCAGGAACCGCGCCGATGACAAAGTTGCAGTTTAGCCCCACCGAGGTGTAGTACATCTCCACCAGTGCATCCGCGGTGTAGAGTTTGTGCTCATCGCCCGGCCTCCAGAACCATTCATGGTTTCGAATCGGCACATCCACCATAGCGGGGGACCAGAGATGACCCGCGGGATCGCCATGCAGGTTGAGTTGCTTCATTGCCGGCAATGTGGAGGAAATGTGCGCCCGGTAGGATGTGCTGAGGTCTGGCATGGTGGCCCAGCAGGGATCGCCGGCGTATCCCGCTTCGTTGCCGATCCAACGATGGTCCCGCCGCTGGGGGCTGCTATAAAAGACAATTTGCTTCTGATAGCGGTCGACAATCGGCAGGACATCAGGCCCGCCATCGTCCGGAGCGAGCAACCCCGCATCGTACCAGATTTCGCAAAGCGGCCCGAAACGGGAACAGAGTTCCTCCGTCATATTTTCTCCGAGGCGCGCGAATTGTGCCTGTCCCGGCCCTCCTTCGCCCCAGTTGACGCGATATTTCCAAACCTTTTGATACGCGTTGCGGTGGCAGCTCAGGAATACTCCCGGCGCAATTCCGTACTTGTGACACGACTCAACGAAATCTTTCATGACGTCGCCTTTGCCCCCGCGCCATGACGATTGTTTCAGTCCATAAGGGTAGAGATCGCTTTGCCACTGAAGAAATCCATTGAAGTGGGTCGCCGTGAATAGGGCATATCGACATCCCGCGTCCTTCGCCGCCTGAAGCCACTGATCCGTATCAAGTTGAGCGGGGTTGTAAAGATTCGGGTCGAAGGTCTCACGCGTTTCTCGCCAGCCGCCCTGGGCGAAAACCGGCATATCGAGGCTGAAAAGCATGCCGACCTCGAAGTCCTGCCAGGTGAGTTGCGCGCGCTTAGGGCGTGGAAAGGCGTTGGAGGGCGCGTCCAGTGCCTGCGGGGGCGTCCGCGCGCCAAGGCGCATGGTGGCCCCGGCCGCCGCACCTGCCAGCCCTGCGAAAAAGCCTCTTCTGGATACATTCCCCATGGATATTCCGCCTCACAATATTTGGATGGCAATTTGGAAAGGCGGGGCCAAATCCCGCCCTTCCCAATGCACAGTGAGCAATCTACCGGAGCTTTCGCCGCACGGGGGCTACTCAGAAGGTGAGCCGCAAAGCCATCTGAATGGTTCGCCCTCCGCTTCCCCCGGTGATTTCTCCGAAATTGGCGACGCCAAAGGATGCGTTGGGACTACTCGGGTAGGCATAGTTGAAAGCGTTAAAGAAGTCAGCCCGGTACTGGAGCCGCATATCTTCGTGGATCTGGAAATTCTTCATGGCGCTTAGGGCGTAGGTTCCGGGGCCGGCTGGACCGCGCAGCGTATTTCTGCCGTCGTTCCCGAAAGTGTACTGCGCGGGAAGAGCAAAACACGAAGTGTTGAACCATTCGGTGATTGTCCGTTGAGCGAGGTTGGGATTACAGGTCAGATTAGGAGCCTGAGCGTCGGGAGAGCCGACGTTGGCCAGGTCCGTCACCTCGCCCTGACTAATGGTTATGGGCGTGCCCGATTGCCGCACGATGACCGCACTCACCTGCCATCCTCCCAAAGCGTTGTTGAGGGACCGGTTGTGCAAGCTCAGGGCCTGGTTCTCTCCGATAGGCAGTTGATAATCTACAATGGCGTGAAAGACGTTGGGTAGATCAAAAGCGGAATTTGAGTAATCCCATTGTGGTTGGTAAACGTTCGTCTGGAAGCAGCCCTCGGTGCCGAGTGAGCCCGAACAGGCATCGTCAAGGGAATGGGACCAGGTATAGTTGGCCATAAAGGTGATTCCGTGTGACATGCGCTTCTGGGCGCCGATTTCGAGCGCGTTATAACTATCCCATCCGTCGCCCATATTGGTTCGGAAGGTGTCCATATCGGGCCAAGGAACGAGTGAGCTGGCGAGGATGGAGCTCTCCGGGACGCCCACTTGCGGCGTCCTTGCCATGTTGTAAAGGCCGCAGCAATCCAGGTGTACTCCGCGCGAGCCTGTATAAGTGACAGTGAGAACGGTATTATCCGAAAACGAGTGTTCCGCGGCTAAGTTCCATTGCTGGACATATCCTACGGGAGCATACGGGTTGATTTGATAGCCGCTGGCCGGGCGGGGGTCAGGGGTTTCGACCGTGTCCACCATTCCTTGGAAAGGTTGGGTGAGGGTGACGGTGGGAAGCAAAGTATTGAGATTCGGAGTGCTCTGGAAGATCGCCACCGGCCAGGCATTGCGTGGGCCTTGGATATCCTGCACCCAGGCGTTATAGAGGTCGTAATAGAGGCCGAAACCTGCCCGAATGACCGTTTTAGGCCGAAGAGTGTACGCAGCGCCAAAGTGAGGGGCAAACAGGTGATCGTTGGGTTGCCAGATTCCCTTGCGGACGTTCGGGCCGGAAAAGACGGCCCCGGGAATATTGACCGGGCCGTCCAGATACCAACCCCCCGTTTGGATGTTGAATGAGCCCTCCGTAGCGGACGACGTCAGGTCACCCCGGTAGTCCCACCGCAAGCCATAATTCAGGGTCAATTTCTTGTTCACGCGAAACGTGTCTTGCGCATAGGCTCCGTGCGCCCAGCCGTCCAGCAGAATGTACCCGGTACCGAGGTAGCGAGAGGCAGTGCTGGGGAGGCCCAGCATAAAGCTCGCCATGGCGTCGCCGGTGCCGCTGGGGCTTTCCAGGTTTTGGGTTTGCGACACGGCGAACGCCTCCGTCTGGCTCAGGCTGCCTTCGAAGGCGCGCATGTGCATGAGGTCATAACCCACCTTAAATGTGTGCTTTCCCCAGATCTTTTGGACATTCACCGTGCCCAGGTTGTTGTCTGTGGTGCTATCGCTATTTCCTTGCCCGAATGGTGTGGTGTAGGAGGTCCAGGAAAAGCTCGGCAGTTCGTTGAGATAAGTATAGCCGTTGGGATTCGCCCAATCATACTGGTTGATATAGTTGGGTGCGGTTGTGTACACCGTGGGGTAGTCGGAATACTGGTAGGCGTACTGGACGCTGAAGAACAGCGTCGGTGACTGGCTGCGGTCCCACTCCAGGCTGTAGTTCTGGTTGGGATTCTGGACTGTTGAACTCATGGGCTTCACCGAAATCGCCGGCCCGCCTGTGAAGCCCGTAAAGTAGAGATAGTGGCCTGAAAGATGATCGCGTTGCGTCAAATTATGGTCGATCCGAATCACCAGCGCGTCGGTATCCGCGAGGGAGGGAAGATTCTCCTCAAAGTTATCGCTGCGTGTGGTTTCAGGGTCGACGAAATTCGGCAGGGGCATGAATTCCGACAAAAATCCCGAAGCCGCGGATGAGATCATGCTGGAGGGGATAATGTTGCCAGGAAATTGGGTGCGCGTATACTTGCCGGGGTTAGCCGGATCTGGCGCCGTGGTGGCAGGATTATAGATCGTATTGATTGCCAATCCGCCCGGGCTCCACGTCCCGCTGAAATTTCCACTGACCTCCGCTGCCGTGGGGACACGAGTCAGCGTTGTGGAATAGGCGTGATGCCGATACCCTTCGTAACTTGCAAAGAACCACGTCCGCTTGGATCCGGGATGGTAAATTTTCGGAAAGATGATTGGCCCACCCACACTCACACCAAATTGATTCTGCTGGAATGGGGTGACATTAACGTTCGGCGTGAAAGGGTTGCGGCAATTGAATAAACTGTTCTCTACATACTCATAGAGCGAGCCGTGCAGCCGGTCAGTGCCGGATTTGATGGTCAAATTCACGTACCCGCCGGATTCTCCCCCAAACTGCGTATCCGTCCCTCCGGATTCCACCTTTACTTCCTGGATGGAATCGAGCGGAGGAACCAGGGCCAGACCATTAAAGGAGAGTTCGTTATTGGGGGCGCCGTCAATCATGTACCAATTGTCGCGATTCCTGTCCCCCTGAATTGTGGGATTATTTGATGATCCGGCCGCCACCAGTCTTCCGGCCGACTGAGAATCATCGACATTCGTTGAGCCGGGTGTGAGGGCGAGCAATTGAGTGTAATTGCGCCCGCTGATGGGCATGTCCTCAAAGTCCCGGCTGGTAATCTCCGTGCCGATGGTGGCATTGGTGGCGTTCACCAACGGCGCCTGGCTAGACACGTTGACCACTTGTGTGGTCGTTCCGGGCTCGAGATCGAGATCGAGATTCGCGGCTTGGTTGACCGTCAGTACCACTCCGGTTCGGACTGCGGTCTTGAACCCCTTGAAAGTGGCCGTAATGGTGTAGTTGCCGGTCTGCAAATTCAGAAACTCGTAACGGCCAACTTTGTCGGTGACGGCGCGGTAATTCGTCCCCGTTGCCACATGCTCTGCTGTGACGTCAACGCCGGGAATGACGCCGCCGCTGGCATCAGTAATGACTCCAGAAAGGGAAGCATTGCTCAATTGTGCGAAACAACGTGGCGGCAACGCTACCCCAACGGCCAACGCGACGACTAGAATCCACCCCCAACCCCGGAGCTCTCCAGGTTGGCTATTCACTTTCATTTTGACCTCCATCCGAGCGATGAATTGACAGGAGTTGATAACCACTAACCCGGGATGAAACTCACCCTGAACCTTCCAGGAAGGGCTTACATGCCTCATCTTTCCACTGTTTTGTGATACTTGGCTAGAGGTTTGCTTGTAAAGGGACAATGGGGTTACATTTTACCTCAGGAAGAACCCCGAGTTTGATCCGCAGAGGATTGCTAAGTTTAGCAGGTGCAATTTCTTAGCCCGATCAGTTGGTTCGAGTTTTATAACCCAAGGATGTGTAACAAGATGTAACCGAAGTAACCCGCTTTTTGACAGGGTGAAATACGGGAATTGCTGCCCTCTTGTTAGCATCTAGTTGTTTGGTTGGGACCGCCGAAGGGGTGAGGCGCCTACATTTGGAGTTCGTTTAGCTATAGGGGCACGGCCATGCGCCCTGGGGGAGTAATTGTGCGAAGATAATCCGTTGGGAGATCCCCCGGCTTTACCGGGGCGGCAGCCGGAGTTTGACAGTTCCGGGAGTCAGCAAGTAGTGGGTTTAATCATATCGAAGCCTCCGGCTTTGCCGGAGGATGATTACTCCCAAGAATTCAAAGTGAGACACTAACGCCTGACCTTGATAAATTGTGAAATCCGTTTTGAGGTGTGTATAATTTACATTTGTCATTTAAGGAGCCTGGGTTCCCGAAGTTATCCTCCAGACCTGAATATTGCGGTTTGATCCACTTGCTAAGACACCCCCGGAGCGCGCAGTGGAGTCGCTGGAGCGGGCATGCAACGAGAGCACCATCGCCTTGAAGGAAACTGGAGAGAGACGCAGAGCGATGACCGGCTGTCAGTTCTTGACAAAGTCTTGCACAGCAGGGTGTTTTCAAGGTCTGACTCCTCACAACAGATACTAAAGTTTATTGTCGAGAGGGTGGTTTCGGGACGCTGCGACGACCTGAAGGAGTACACAATTGCCACCGAAGCGATGGGCCGGCCCCCCGATTTCGATCCCAAGTCAGACAGCAGTGTAAGAATCCAAGTGCAGCGTTTGCGCCGCCGGCTGGAGGAGTATTACAACGAGGAGGGCAAAGGGGACACGGTCCAAATCACGATCCCACACGGCCATTACGTTCCGGAGTTCCGTTCCTCCGCAAGCACCGAGCCGATACCGCCGATTCAAGAATCCACTCTGCCTCCCGAATCGAACCGGCCGCCCGCCGTTGAAGAGAGAAATCTGCTCCTTGTTCTCCCTTGGGGCCTAACAGCCTTATTGCTGATTGTGGCTGTGATCATGGGGATTCGACTCTCCCAAGTTCCCACCCCAAAGACAAGTTTGGCAACCGCAGCCGCAGCAGACGCGCTCCCAAGTTCGCTGGTTCCCTTGTGGAATCCATTTTGTTCGCCCGACGTTTCTCTCATCATCGTGTACAGCAACGCCTTAATGTTGAGCGATGACCACCGTGACCTTTATTGGTTCTCTCCCTCTTCCGCCCATTCCTTACCTGCCGGCGCCAGAGTGCAAAGCTTTGCCGGCCTGGAACGCTCTGCTCCTGTTCCTCTCGCAGCCCGCGATCTTTTCTTCAACGATTTGTACACGGGCACCGGCGAGGTGGTCGCGATAGCCGAGATTGCCAGACGTTTGGCAATTGAGCACCAGGAATTTGCGGTGGAACGTGCCCGCTTGGTCTCTTACGACAACATCCGGAATAGCAACGCAATTTTTGTTGGCGGGGGCGCAGGGGATGCCATTCTCGATGGGCTGCCGGTGAAAATGGATTTGGATTTTACGCTTCCTAAGGGTGGCTATGGCCAAGTCGTAGATCGTCGGCCCGCTGCCGGCCAACCTGGTCAATATGCTTTATCCAGGAACAACAAAACAGGGGAATTTCAAACGGACTACGCCCTCATCAGTCTTCTGCCGGGTGTTACGCCTGACCGGCATATTATGGTTCTGGCGGGGATCACTACTTTGGGAACGCAAGCTGCTGCAGAATTCGCCGCCTCACCGGCACATATGGCGGCATTGGAAAAAATGCGCCATGCTTCCAGCCCAGTTCACTCACCTTATTTTCAAGCCCTGCTCGAAGTCTTGATCCGAAACGGAGCCGTCGCCCAAATTAATTGCCTCTTAACGCGGGAACTGGGGAACAAGTAAGGTTTCATCTTCACCACTCGGCCACGGATCCATCCGGATGGTAAACCCTTTGAGCCAGGATTTCCTGAGCGAAGGGGTGCTTGCGGGCCTCGGCTTCGTTGATTTCGAGCCCCCAGCCGGGCTCGTCAAGGGGTAACCAATAGCCATTTTCCGATTTCAAGCGTGTCTGGACGACGTCGAACCGCCACGGAACGTCTCCAGCCATGTCTTCCTGGATGAGGAAATTCGGGGTTGCCAGGTCGAAGTGCAAAGCCACAACGTTGGCCACCGGGCCGTTGGGATTGTGCGGGGCGATTCCCATTAAATACGTTTCTCCCATGGAAGCAATCCTGCGGGCTTCCAGCAATCCACCGCAGTGGCAAATGTCGGGCTGCAGGACGTGGCAGGCTTGCAGCTCGCACA
>JASHTZ010000573.1 GCA_030040295.1 Terriglobia bacterium
CGCGAAGATTCTCGAAAGCGGTAAAGTGCTGCTGGGAGTCCCCATCGTCGAGAACGAAATGCACGAGATCGCCGACGTGCGCGCCGCGCTGCCGCAAAACATCGTTGAGGTGGAACATTCCGCCATTGCCCTGGCGCGCGAATTGATGCCCCGCCTGCCCTTCAAGCGCATGGACCTGCTGATCGTCGATGAAATGGGCAAGAACATCAGCGGCGCCGGAATGGACTCCAAAGTGATCGGGCGCGCGCGCGGCGAAGCCCCCGGCGTGGGCCCGGACGTTGGGGTTATCTTTACGCGCGACCTTACCGAGGAGAGCGGCGGGAACGCCATCGGCGTGGGAAATGCCGATATCATCCACGAGCGCCTTTTCCGCAAGGTCGATCTCCAGAAAACCTACGTCAACTGCATGACCGCCTTGAACCCGTTGGCGGGGCGGATTCCCATGCACATGCCCACGGACCGCGCCGCAGTTGACTTCGCACTCGGCACACTCGGAAACCCCGGGGCCGCTGCCCAGCGCTGCGTCTGGATTCAAAACACCCTCAACCTGAACCGCTTCGCCATTTCTCCCCTGCTGCGCGATGAGATTGACACGCCCTTGAACTGGCGGCTTTCCGAAGGCCAGTTCAACGCCACGTTTGACAATTCCGGGGACCTGCGCTCCCCCTTTTCCGTGGGCTTTTCCAATCATGCCCGATGAACCCACGGTCAGAACGGCACTGACCGCGGCTACCCGCTCCACACATTGCGAAATTAAATCACAACCATTGCGCGGCGTGGCCGTTCAGGGTATGTTACCCTGCGGCCTCGGGTTCGAGGCAACGCGAAGGGAATTCCGTGGCCCAATCAATGAAGTTACCTCCAGGGAGAGAAGAACCATGAGCCTTTCACGCAGACGGATGATGTACGGCCTAATGGGACTGGCGGGGATGACGCGCAGCATGGCGGCGCAGCACGGCCACCATCACGGCGCGCCCACGGGGAGCCCAGGGTCGCAGGCGTTCATCGCTCCGCCCGGCGCGGTGGACGAGAAGGCTCCGGGCGTGACGGGCGAAGGTAATCTGAAATTCAAATTGCTCTACGCCGCCGACCACCTGCCCCCCGAGGCGCAGAAGGTCCTGGTGAAAGCCCACGGAGGATTTGCCGTTGACCGCCGCCACGGCAAGGAGGAAACCTATTTCGCCCTGCCCGGGGCGGGCATTCTGCGCATCAGCTCAGACCTGAAAACCGTCGACCTGCTGGACACTACAGAGGAGATGCGCAGCGTCAATCTCCACGATACCAACATCTGGTATGCAAAGGACGGCACGCCCTTCCTGGTGCTCCCCGCCAACGGCGAGGGCAGAATCTACACCTCCACCCTGGACGGCAAAATGGTGCACCGGCTTGACGCTCCCACGCCCGCGGTCAATTTCAAGTCCGAGGAAGTTCAAAACTATTTTGTGAATAAAGGCAACTTTGCGCCCACCGCCGTGGAGTTTCTGGAAGGCAAGTACTACGTCACCGATGGATACTGCAAGCTGGATACTGTTTTGACTGCAATGATAAAGACCGGCGAGAAATTCGACGTGTGGTGGAACGCCGACCTGTCATTCGGCGGGCGCGGCGACGCCATCGGCAAATTCGGCACCGGCCACGGCATTACCAAACCACCCTGGACCGCGCGTCTGGACGTGGCCGACCGACCGCACAACCGATTTGAGCGCTTCAGCCCCGAGGGAGAGTATCTCTCCCTCATGGAAACGCCCAAGGGCTCACTGCCCTGCGATATAAATTACCTCGACCACAAATACAGCGTTGTCCCTGCCTTGGAAGGCCCCGATAAGAAAAAGGGGGCGCCCATCTATGTGCTGGAAAAGGAAAAGATAGTTTCCACTGTCATGATCAAGGACGACTTGGGCTTGCCCAACTTCACGCACGTGCATAACGCCGCGATTCGCAAGATCGGGCACAAGTTTTACATCATGGCCTTGGCGTGGAATCCGGGAGATTTTGCGATCTTGGAGCAGGTGTAGAATTCTCCGGCCCACCCTGTGGCCCGGCTGTAGCGCGGGTGTCCCCACCCGCGCTCCTGGCATTACGTCATATTGAAACTACGTGTGATGCTCTGTCCCAGCCCTTACAACGCGGGTGAGGACACCCGCGCTACAGTCATCTCATGCCCGATTCTCATTACTGCTCGTTCAAAATTCCCGGCACCCAGCGCACGGCGTTGTCATGATAAAGCTTGCGCAGGATCTCCGGCGGCAGCGCCAGCCCCTCATATTTCCTGCCGTGATAATCCACCCACTCGTCCGTCGCGAAGTATCGCCAGTCGCGCAAGTATCGATCCTCCCAGCGCGGAAGGGTTGAGGCGGGATCGTCCGCGGCTTGCAAGCCGTTGTCCGTGCCGTAGAGCACGCGGTCCTGATACTTGATCATAAACGCGCGAACTTTTTCCCGTGGCTGCATCATCAGGTATTGCACCCGCGCGGCGGTGTCCACGGCAAAGTTAGGGTAGCGGTCAAAGTGGCGGGCGACTTCATCCACATCGAGTTCCATGCTCCCCAAGTGGCAACCCACCACGCGCAGGTCCGGATTTTGCGCCAGCAGGTGATCGCGCGCCGCGAGAATCGTGGCCTGCGAAGGACGGCCGGGATGGAGGAACATGTACCACTCGGGATGCAGCTGGTAGTAATTGTAATCAGGGCTGTCGGGGTTGGGAGGCAGCCAACACGAAGCGGGCTCGGCCAGATGCGCGTAAAGGGTGCGGTGGTGGGCGGCGATGTCGGAATAAATCGGTTTAAACACAGGGTCGTCGGGCATGAGGTACGACCCGTCGCGCTTGGTGAGGTCCATGCCGATGGCTTTCCAGATTTTTACAGCCACGGCGCCTTCCGCAAAAGTTTCGTTGAGGACCTGAACGGAGCGGTCCGCGAAGCCGGGCTTTTCAAAATCCTGGGGATCAAACGTGGAGCACCACGCGACGCGGCCGGCGTCACTTCGCATGATCTGGCGCGCCGTGCGATTCGGTCCGGCGGCTTCGTCATAACCGCGGCTGTGTTGCGACACGACGCAGATGTCCAGAATGTGAAGATTCAGGCGTTTGAGCATGGCCTGGAATGACGGGTCATTGCGGAATACGTGCGCGTGTGCATCGATAGGTGCGATGACCGCAAAGCCTGCGAGGTCGGCTGAAGGTGAAACGGTCGTATCTGCTTGCAGCGAGGTTTTTGCGCCGCCAGAACCGGCGATGAGGGCGATGGCGATGACCGTGGAGATAAAGCCGCCGAGGAACACTGGTGACCGGGCGAATTTCATTGCCTTGATTTTCCGTTGCGTTGGTTTTTCACGCTGTAACTTCTATCACGTCGCGGGAATCTTCGTCCACACTTTGAGTTGCAGCGAGCCTCCACGCTGTGGTAAAGGTTTGTGCGCTTTTCAAACGGGGGGGTAAACGATGCAAACCAAATGGCGCAACCGCGTGACTACCGTTGTGTGCTTCGCTCTGGTGGTGGTCTTCGCACTCAGCATTGTGGGAATTGCGCCCGCTCAACAGCAGAGCGGCCTCCCCGATTATCTCGACCCTTCCCTGCCGATTGAGAAGCGCGTTGACGATCTCATCTCACGCATGACCCTGGAGGAAAAGGTCCGTCAGATGCAGCACACGGCTCCGGAGATCGCCCGGCTGGGCGTGCCCTCCTACGACTGGTGGAGCGAAGCGTTGCACGGCGTGGCGCGCGCAGGTTATGCCACAGTATTTCCGCAGGCTATCGGCATGGCCGCCACGTGGGATTACGACCTGATTCACACTGAAGGTGAGACCATCGCCACCGAGGCGCGCGCCAAGTACAACCAGGCGCAGCACGAGGGCAACCACCGCATCTACTACGGCCTGGATTTCTGGTCGCCTAACATCAACATCTTCCGCGACCCGCGCTGGGGGCGAGGGCAGGAAACCTACGGCGAGGATCCTTTTCTTACCGCGCGCCTGGGCGTGGCCTTCGTAACCGGGATGCAGGGCAACGATCCGAAATATTTTAAGGTGATCGCCACTCCAAAGCATTTTGCGGTGCACAGTGGCCCGGAGTCGATGCGCCATAAGTTTGACGTGAACCCTTCTCCGCACGATCTGGAGGACACTTACCTGGCCGCCTTCCGCGCCACGGTAGTGGAAGGCCACGCTGACTCAGTGATGTGCGCCTACAATGCCGTAGACGGCGCTCCCGCCTGCGCGAGCAAACTTCTGCTGCAAGACACCCTGCGCGACGCATGGAAATTCCAGGGCTATGTGACTTCCGACTGCGGCGCGGTGGGCGACATCACCGCCGGCCACAAATTCACTCCGGACAATGAGCATGGTTCCGCTGTGGCCGTGCTGGCCGGCACTGATACAACCTGCGGCAACGAATATGTGGACCTGGTCAAGGCGGTGAGCGACGGGTTGATCAAGGAGAGCGATATTGATGTCTCCCTGAAACGCTTGTTTATGGCGCGATTCCGGCTGGGCATGTTTGACCCACCCGGCGCCGTGGCCTTCAACCAGATTCCGTTCTCCGAGAACGATTCGCTCCAGCATCACCAACTCTCGCTGCGCGCGGCGCGGGAGTCAATCGTGTTGTTGAAGAACCAGAATGGATTTTTGCCGCTGAAGCCGAACATCAGGACTCTCGCGGTGGTTGGACCGAACGCTCAGGCGCTGCAGTCCCTGGAGGGAAATTACAATGGGACGCCATCGAACCCGGTCTATCCGCTGGAAGGAATCCGTAAATTGTTCGGCGGAAGGACGAAGATTCTGTACGCCCAGGGGTCACCCTACGTAGAAGAGTTGCCGGTGCCCGTCCCATCGTCGGTCTTCCACCTTGCGGGTCCCGTGGCCGCACTGGGATTGAAGGGCGAGTATTTTTCCAATACGGATTTTTCCGGCAAGCCGGTGCTGGTTCGCACGGACGCGCAGATTCAATTTGATTGGGACGCCGCCGCCCCCGTGCCCGGCCTTTCCGCAAAGGCATTTGCCGTGCGCTGGACCGGGATGTTCACTCCGCCCGGCCCGGGCTCCTACACGTTTGATGTGCCGACTTCGGGTTGGCATCCCGGCGGCGGCAAGATGGGCTTCAAGATTTCACTCGACGGCCATCAGGTTCTCGACACCGAGTTGGACGTCCCATCAAATTGGACCGGAGCAGAGAGGAAAGAGCCGCCAACAACCTTTGAGGTGAATTTTGAGGACAGCAAGCCGCACAAACTTGAAGTTGAGTACGTCCACTTCTCCTCCCTTTCCACCGGCCCGGTCGTGCTCGAGTGGAAGGCGCCCGTGGAGGTTCTGCGCGATGAGGCTGTGAAAGCCGCCCAGCAAGCCGACGCTGTGGTGGCATTCGTCGGTCTCTCACCCAATCTCGAAGGCGAAGAAATGCCCATCCACGTGCCGGGATTCAATGGCGGCGACCGCACGGACATCGGGCTCCCTGCACCGCAAAAGCAATTGCTGGAAGCACTGGCGGCAACCGGCAAGCCGCTGGTGGTGGTTCTGATGAGTGGAAGCGCGCTGGCCGTGGACTGGGCGCAGGAACACGCGGCGGCGGTGCTGGAAGCCTGGTATTCCGGCGAGGAAGGCGGAACGGCGATCGCCCAAACCCTGGCCGGAATGAATAACCCCAGCGGCCGCCTCCCCGTCACTTTCTATGCGTCACTCGATCAGTTGCCGTCATTTGAAGATTATTCCATGCAGAACCGCACCTACCGGTATTTTCAGGGCAAGCCCCTCTACGGATTCGGATATGGGCTGAGTTACTCGACGTTTGAATATAGCGGGCTGAAGCTTTCGCCTGCACAACTTGAAGCCGGAAACTCGCTAAGAGTTGAGGCGAACATTCGCAACACTTCAAAGGTGGCAGGCGATGAAGTGGCCGAACTTTATCTGGAGTTTCCGCGGCTCGCCGGCGCTCCTGTACGCGCCCTGCGAGGGTTTGCGCGCGTGCACCTTGAGCCCGGCCAGGTTCGACCAGTGAAATTCACACTCAATCCCAGAAACCTGAGCATGGTGAATGAACAAG
>JASHTZ010000574.1 GCA_030040295.1 Terriglobia bacterium
TGGTTTCGGTTGGAGAATCACGACTGGCTGATTCTGGACTGGCTCGAAGGGCAAGGCGTTCACGGCTGCACCAGCCTGATGCACTTCTATCCCACGTTTGAGATTATCGCGGCTGATGACCGAATCGTGGCGCGCAGCCGCGGGCGCAGCGTCGAAGTGATCCCCGTGGGCAGCGCGAGGCCGCGTGCTTCCGTCTCGCGCGGGGATGACGCGCAATTCCCCGGCTGGTACTCGCCGGAATTCGGAATCAAGTTTGCGGCGGCGGTCTCGATTCTCGAGTGGGCTCCGGTGGAATTGCCCTGGGTAGGCGGCACACTTATCACTTCCCAATCGAATCCATTCATCCGGCAGGTGGCTGTGAACCCCCCGCAAGGCTGCGTTAGTCTGGAAATCGGCGGAATGACATACGATTTTCGGATGAAATGAAGACCCTGTGGCCGGGAGATCAATCTACTTGCCGGTGAGGAAGGAAAACCATCGCCGCTTGAGCGCGCGGCTCTTGAATTCCGCTACGTCCGGCTGAGGTGGCAGGGGGCGGCCGTTGATAACGGCTTCCGGGTTTTGCTGCAAAAGCAGGTCGGCGATTTCCTGCCCCTTATCCTCGGCCACCTTATCGTAACAGCGGGAAAGAATCGGCGGGCGCCTCTTCAGGTCGTGCGCATCGGTGGCAAGAAAGTGAACCGCGCCTGCGTCGAGCAATCGTTCTGAGAGTTTGCGCGCCCTCGAGCCGAACCCGTTCGTGTAGGATTGCGCCGTCACCTGCACGAGGCAGCCGATAGATACCCAGTGCTCAAGCACCTCCGGTCTGCGCTGAAGGAGCGGATTCCGTTCCGGATGCGTAACGATCGGTTTGAGTCCGGCGACCTGAATTTCGTAATAGACGCGATTGAGATTATCAGGAATGAATTGGTCGGGAAGCTCAACTAGCAGATAGGAGGTGTGGTTGATGGTGAAATCCCGCGAGTCCTGCAAGCACGCCTGTATGTTGTCGTATGAGAGGTGAAAGTCGCAGCCCAGCAGGAGCTTGGGCTTCTCGCCGACCTTTTCCTGGAGCTCCCGAACGAGTTGCCGGTTGAGGCCCGGATCAAAGGTGTAGCTGTAATTGCTGTGTGGAGTCGCCACCAGATGTGTGATGCCGTCTTTCGCCGCCATTCGGCACATTTCGGCCGCCTCATCAAGCGACCTTGCTCCGTCATCTACGCCAGGCAAGGGGTGACAGTGGATATCAATCATATTCAGTCACAACAATTGGTCGGCAAACGCCCGGGCGTTTCCCCGCGATCCGGCGCGGAACTTTGATTTCAAAGTGACAACTTAATTTGGCAGAAGCGGAGTGCAACTTGTTACTCGAGGACGAGCACGGCATTTCGCAGATTAGCATAGCACGCCTGATGGCAAACCCGTCAACAAGATTAGCAGACGAAAATTTCAGGGGCTTGATTCTTCATTCGCGGGCGGGCCCAATTACCATTGAAGATTTACATCCAGATTCCTCGCCGGCTAATCGTGGGACAAATTGTCAGCCAATCTCGAATCACAAGCGAAGCTGGAATTGAGTACACCTTTTTGGGCCTTTTTTTGCAGAATTCCGTATTTAGAATTTCAAATATAGAAGAAATTTATAGCTCCCCTACTCACTCTTGGCACCAAAGCCCCACAAGCTTCGAATATCTTTTTTAAAATTAATGAGTTACAAGGGTCGCAGGGTGGGAGGAAAATTGGCACTAGTTGGAATCCGGCTTGCTCTAGGTGGAGTTGAGCCGATGTCGGACATACCTAGAGGGTAGCCAACGGCGGCTCGGAGTTTAGACCCAAGACCCGACGCTTGGAGGGGGGAGATTGCTTCCCCCTCATTTTATTTAGGCCTACTCAGCGCGATTCAATCACTGCATGCCAGCCGAGTGAAGTTTACCTCCGTATAACTCAAGAGGGTCGATAAGAATATTCTGGCCTCGCAACCTCCCGCTGAGCAACCATTCGAACTAAAACGGAGTTTAGAACCATGCTTGCCCAGATAACAGGGCGAATCGGGTATGTAAGTTCGGGATTTGAGGCTGTGGTGATGAAAACCAATCGAGTTAGAAGCGTGAGAGGCAACCCGGCTGCCATTGTTAGGCGACAAAGTATGGAGGGGGATAGCGACAGTTGAAATAGAACTTGCCCGCGTAACTTTTTAGCCGCCGGCGAGTTCATGAGATGTAGCGGAGCATACGGTTCCGCTCATTGACACATCCCACAGCGTTTGTTAGATTGGAAAATGACGCTTGCGAACCAAAACGATTGAGAGAGCAAGGGCATTCTCGGTATCGGTTGTCGCCGCGCTGCTCCTGGCCACGCCCGGGTGCTTGGTGCGGAAGGTGGCGCACATCCACGCCCCTGACCAGAACCCGCCCGAAGAAGCCACTCTCGCCCAGCTTGTCAATAAAATAAATGCCTGGAGCGAGGGGATCCGGACCATGAAGGCGACCGTTGACCTGGCTCCCACAGCGGGCTCGGTTTATTCCGGCGCCCTGACCGAGTATCACGATGTGACGGGCTACATTCTGTTGCAAAGGCCTTCCGACATTCACCTGCTGGGTCTGGCGCCACTGATCCGGACCACGATCTTTGACATGGTTTCAAACGGCGAGGAGTTTCGCCTCAACATTCCTTCCAAGCACAAATTCATTATCGGCAAGAACACTTTCCGCCACGCTACGAAAAATGCGCTGGAGAATCTGCGGCCGCAGCACATTTCTGAGGCCTTGACCGTTCCCCCCATCGATGAGGAGCACGAAACACCCTCATATCGCGTTGAAAATCAAAGCCGCAGGGAGCGGCGGCGCTATTACGCGGTTTACATTGACGACACCACGCCTGGGCGCCCTGTATCACTCAGCCGCATTGTTTGGTTTGACAGGTCGGACCTGGAAATCGCGCGCATTCAGTTTTACGAGCCGGACGGCTCGTACGTGGAAGACGTCCGCTATTCGGACTACCAGAACTTTCAGGGAATTCACTATCCCACGCACATTGACATAACCCGCCCCGCTGAGGATTACGAACTCGCCATCACCGTCGACAAGGCGCAATTCAATGACCCCATCCCACCGGACAAGTTTGAACTCAAACGCCCCGAGGGATCGGAACTGGTGGATTTGACCGCCGAAAAGTCCGAGGAACACACCGTTGGTCAATAAGCTGATTGTGTCCAATGTGCTGCACCGGCCCATTCGCACGGCAGTAAGCGTGCTTGCCGTGGCCATTGAAGTAGCCATGGTGATTCTGGTGGTGGGTCTTTGCCACGGGTTGGTGAATGACAGCGCACGGCGAGTGGAAGGCGTGGGTGCCGACATTCTGGTGCGGCCCCCCGGCGCTTCGTTCATGCTTGGCCTGGGCGAGGCACCCATGCCGGTCGCAGTCGGCGAAAAATTGGCGGATATGCCCCGCGTGCTGGCTGTTGCACCGGTTTTTATTCATGTAAATGATGCGCAATCGGTGGACCTCATCTACGGCATTGACCTGGCGACCTTTGATGCCGTCTCGGGCGGTTTTGTCTACTTAGCCGGAGGGCCCTTCCAAGGCCCTTACGACATCCTGCTGGACGATATCTACGCCAACGGGCACCACGTGAAAGTGGGAAACACCATCAATGTGCTGAACCACGACTTTCGCGTTGCCGGCATCGTTGAACACGGCAAAGGCGCCCGCCGGTTTATTCCCCTCGCAACCATGCAGGATCTGACAGGGTCTCCGGACAAAGCCACCACCTTCTTTGTTAAATGTACTGATCCTGCCTACACCGATCAGGTCGCCGACAATTTCAAGACTTTGCTGCAGGGATACACGATCCTGCCCATCAAAGAGTACATGTCGCTCATGACTTCCAATAACATTCCGGGCTTGAATTACTTCATCACGGTGATGATCTCGCTCGCGGTGGGAATCGGATTTCTGGTCATCTTCCTTTCGATGTACACCACCATCACGGAACGGACACGCGAAATCGGCATTCTCAAGTCATTGGGGGCTTCCAAGACTTACATCGTCTCGGTCATCTTGAGAGAGGCGACCTTTCTTACTGCGGTGGGAATTCTCGCCGGGTTCGTGGGGGCGGTGATCCTGCGAAAAGTCATGGGCGGGATTTTCCCCACGCTGCCCGTTGAATTGACCTGGGATTGGAGATTTTACGCCGCTTGCCTGGCGCTCGTGGGCAGTATCCTGGGGTCATTTTATCCCGCCCTGCGCGCCGCACAGCTTGACCCTATGGATGCTCT
>JASHTZ010000575.1 GCA_030040295.1 Terriglobia bacterium
GTCCCCACTGTACTCTCCGTTTGAATTCTCAGTTTACAAACCTTTATTTATAACGGATGACACGTTCGATTGTCAACGAACTTTCGCGGATTCGCTCAACGTTCAACTCCTGAGATCGTTGGTGAGCCTCCCCACCGTGAAATTTTGGATTACATGTTACAATGCCATGCGATCGAACGTCCTAAGATACCGTTGGAGGATTTCATGAGGCTTTCCCCCGCGCCGCCGGGGCCGAAGGGACATTTATTGGTCGGCTCATTGCCGGAAATTCAACGAGATGAATTGGATTTTCTTGTTCAGCAGGTCCGGGAGCATGGCGACATCGTCCACATTCGGGTGGTGAATCATGATTCGTACGTCTTAAGCCATCCCAATGACATAGAAACGGTCCTGGTCACCAAGAGCAACAATTTCATGAAATCGGTATTCCTTCGGGAAAGCCGCGCGCTTTTCGGCGACGGCCTGTTGACCAGCGATGGCGGCCTCTGGCAGCGGCAGAGGCGCTTGCTTCAGCCGGCTTTTCACCACGAGCATATTCTTGCCTACACAAAAACCATGCTCGATTCCACCGAGCGTATGCTGGCCACCTGGAAGGACGGCGAAGAGCGCGATGTGCATGAGGACATGACGCGCCTGACCATGGAAATCGTCGCCAAGGTCGTCTTTGGCGAGGATATCGACTCCGATGCCGATCAGGCCTGCCAGGCCTTCAGCCTCTTCTTCAAGCAATATGACGAGCGCTTCGGCCTCTACCTGATTCCAGAGTGGCTTCCCACACCGGCCAATTTCCGCTATCGGCGGGCCATCAAGCGCCTGGACGACATTGTGCTGGGAATCATTCGCCGGAAACACTCCGCGACCAACGGCAATGGCCACTCTCCGGGAGTCCTCTCGATGATGCTGGGTGCGCGCGACGGCGATGGTTCAGGAATGCCCGAGCGGCAAGTCCGCGACGAGATGATGACTCTTTTTTTCACCGGGCATGAGACCACCGCCCTGGCCCTGGCGTGGACGTTCTACCTGCTCGGTCAGAACCCCGAAAAGGAACAGAAACTCCAGGCGGAGATCGATGCGGTGCTCGATGGCCGCGCGCCGGGTTTTCAGGATTTAGCCCGCATGCCTTACCTCGAAATGGTTTTCAAGGAATCCCTCCGCCTCTATCCCCCAGCCTTCGGCGTGGTGCGCGAAGCCCTGAACGACTGTGAGATCGGCGGCTACGCCATCCGCAAGGGCGCAACACTGGCCATGTTCCAATGGGTTGTCCATCGCGATCCCCGTTTCTTCGAGCGGCCTGACGAATTCATCCCCGAGCGCTGGGAGAATGATTTCGCCAAGACCCTGCCCCGCTGCGCCTATTTCCCCTTCGGCGCCGGATCGCGCGTCTGCATTGGCAATACCTTTGCCCAGGCGGAGGTCCCTTTGCTGATTGCCTCCATCGTCCGGAGGTTCCAGCTTAAGCTGCTGCCCGGCCATCGCGTGGCCACCGCCCCCTCTCTCACGCTTCGTCCTTTGCGCGGAATCCGCGTTACATTGAGGAAGCGCTGAAGGCGGGGCACGATGAGCAAGCCTGGCGATCCAACATCCACAAAATGCCGCCGTAAGAAACGAAAAGGAGGATTGCCCGCCGGCGTGGCGTGCCTGCTGGCGGCATTTTTGGCCTCCTGCGGCGGCAGAAAGACAAATCGCGTTGAAGTGACCACCTCCAACTTTGCCGGCCCGCCCTTCCTGACTTCAATTCAAATTCAATCGTTTGGAGTTGGGGTAGGCGACAGCGAAGCTCAAGCCAAGGACGCCATCCAGCGTGCAGGCTTGACCTGGGATAATCCCCTCCCCAACAATCCATTGTATTCTGCGCAGATTTGGGATTCGCGGCGCCAATTGCTGATGGAGGTCCACACCTCGCCGCCCCCCGGCGGCCCTCCGGGCAAGTGGAATTACTTTTTCCACCGCTTCTGGAAGCCTGCTCGCTATGATTACTCCGTCGACATGATTGCCTGGCACCCCGACATGAAGCGCTACCTCCGCGGCAACAACATGCAACTCCTCAGCCAGGCGATGATGCTCCCCGACTCCACCCTGCGCCGCCACCTTCTGGGAGGAGAAGGCGGTCGCACCTCGCAAACCGAAGTGGCCGGAAGCGTGGAGCTTGTGACCTACACCTACCCTGGACAAGGCTTCAAAATTTCCGAAGCCCTCAAGGACGGAGTTTGGGTGCCGGGAACAATTTCCTTTGCCCTGATTCCACCAAAAAAGTAGCCGCAAATTCCCACGTCACATTACTCCGGCTCCAGGAGCCCGCGCAGCCGCGGGCCTTTCAGCCAACCGGTTTCGGAATAAATTTTGAGTGAGAACTCCGCATCTGCTAGGTGATCGAGCAATCCTGAAAGGCTTTGGATGACGCGCACCACGTCGGTTTGCAGGGGGGCTCCGTTGGCCGCATGGCAAAGGCTCATGATTCCAAGCCGAACCGTCGCCAGGCGAATTCCCATGATGGCGGCGCGCTGCTGGAGCGTGCGGCCAAAGCCTCCGAAGGGGAAAATTGCGAGTGAAACCTGCATGGCCAGATAGCGTTTCAGTAATGCGGCGTAGTCCGCCTGCCACTCCCTTTGCCATTGGGTGTGAAGCTGCCGCACAGCCTCCGCCGTACCGGGCTGCGAGACGATAGCCAGCGTGTCACGGCGAATAGCGCAGTGCAGCGCGCGCTCAATTTCCTGAATCGTCTTCCTCAGCCGGGGACGGTGCCCGTATTTGGCCGCCACCATCAGGCCGCACAGGGCTTGAAGAAGATAAATTGGATCCGTGTTGCTCGGCGCGCAGGCCGGCAAGGCAGCTTCGGCGCACCCCAGGCGGCGCGGCGCTTCGCAGGGCCAGCCGGCGGGAGCAATTTGCGCGAGCGCTTCTGCCGTGGTGAAAATGCGCAGGGCGCTTTGCTCCGGTGTTGCCTCCAAGCGAAGGGCCGCGGAAATGAAAGCCCGGTGAAGCGCCTCCGCCTGCGCTGTGGTCACTCCCTGGGGCAGATAGTCCCGGATGTTTTCCGGCAGGCGTTCCATCTGCGTGCTTCCCTCTTCAAAGGGATTTTCGCCGAAGAGCGCCAGGCGAACGATTTCCGG
>JASHTZ010000576.1 GCA_030040295.1 Terriglobia bacterium
CGTGATGGTGGTCGGTGGAGTCGCCCGCGAATTGCTCGACGAACTTGAGGAAATGGGCGGCATGGCGACGCCGGACAACCCGCCCGAGGCGCTGGTATTCCATCCGGATTTTATGAAGATTGCGGCGGACCGCGTGCTGAAACGAAACTCCGTAGAAGTACTTTATTACGCGACGGTGGTTGATGTTACTCTTCAAGCGAATGTGATAACCGGTGTCGAGGCCGCCCTTCGCGACGGGCGCGCCCGGTTCCGGGGAAAAACCGTGGTGGACGCCACCGGCGATGCCGATATTGTCTTTCTGGCGGGGGCGCCGTGGCGACTGGACGAGTCCCTCGAAGCCCTCACCTATCACTTCCGGCTGGGCGACCTCTCCGACCACCTCAACTGGCGGGAACTCGAGAACGCTTGCCGGCGCACGATGGATGCCGCCTTTGAGAAAGGGCGGATTAAGCGTTACGGCGGGCCGTGGGTGGTGAGGGTGGCGGACAGCGAATTTTCCGTCAACGCCACGCGGGTCTTTGGCAGTCCGGTTGACCCCGTGGCCTTGACGGCGTGTGAAATCCAGGCCCGGGAGGACATGCTGGTGATCTGGCAAATCCTTAAGGAAGAAATTCCGGAATTGCGGAATTCCTACATCATTTGCGGGGCGCCGCAACTCCATCTGCGTGAAAGTCGAAAAGTGATCGGCGAATACGTGTTGGAGGAAAAGGAAGTGCTGGGCGCGGCACGCTTTCCGGATGCCATCGCCGTGGGAGCGTGGCCCATTGACATTCACCCGACTAATGGGTTCGTGGGGGTCCATCCGCACAAGGAAAATCCTCCAGCTCCCTATGAAATTCCCTATCGTTGTCTGGTGCCGCTGGAAGTGGGGGGTCTGCTCGTGGCGGGCAAACCCATATCGAGCACCCACCGTGCTCATGGTTCCACACGCCAACCGGGCACCTCGATGGCCACGGGGCATGCGGCGGGCGTGGCGGCGGCCCTGTCCGCCCAATCGGGTCGCACACCTCGAGAGCTGGACACCAACCTGGTGCGCGAAAAACTCCTTCAGCAGGGCGCTATCATTAATACCCTGGACCCGGAATACCAAACTCGGTCTCAAGGTGGCCGCCCATGATCGCCCACCCTCCCGTGAAGGTCGCTCTGGTCGGCTGCGGCGGCGTGGCGCGACGGTATCGAAAAGCCTACGGCGCCTTACCCGGCGTGCGCGTTGACCTGACGGTGGACATCAACGAAGATGAAGCCCGCCAGGCGGGGAAAGAGCTGGATGCGGCCCGCCATTCGACCCGCTTCGAGGACGCGCTGGCGCCGGAGGTGGCCGCGGTAGTGATTACCACCCCCAACGACCTCCACGCCCAGCAGGCGATTGCATCCCTGGATGCCGGCAAGCACGTGCTTCTTCAGAAGCCCATGGCACCCACCGTGGACGAGTGTGATGCAATTCTCGCGGCGCAACGTCGTTCCGGAAGAACTTTGGGAATTTATATGAACCTGCTGGATCACCCGCTCTTTCACGATCTTCGACGTATGGTTCAAGAGGGCTACCTGGGGAAAATTGCGCTCTTCAGCGCCCGCTTGGCGCATCGAGGGGGTCTGCAATGGGGTGGAGTGGATCGGAACTGGCGCGCTTCCCGCGCCCGCACGGGCGGCGGCAGTTTCATCCAGCTTGCCGTGCATTATCAGCACCTCATGCGACTGCTACTCGGGAGCGATGTGACGCGGGTTCAGGCCTTCAGCCGCAACGTTGCTTGCCCGCACATGGAAGGTGATGACATCACCCTGGCCCAGTATGAACTGAGCAACGGCGCCCTGGGCGATATCCAGACGGCATGGTGCGTTCAGGAAGAGCATGTTTCGCTCCTGGGGACCAGGGGCTCAATCCATTATCGCGAGAACCGCCGCATCGAATATGTGGGAGAAGGAGGGCCGTTTCAGGGTGAAGCGCTGACCCTGCGCGGAGACGGCACGCTCGAGGTAACGGAAGAGTGCATTTCGCCGGAGTGGGACGACGCAAAGAATCCTTACAACCAACACCGCCGCTTCTTTGAAGCCCTTCTCGCCGGACGGCCTCCCGACGTTACCGGCGCAGAAGGGCGGGAAGACGTGCGGCTGGTCCAAGCCTGCTATCGGGTTGCGCAAGGAGGGAAAGTGCAATCCTAGCGCTGGGATTTAGACGCGGCAGATGAACTCGTAGTGGTGGCTTTATCCCGCCATCCCAACGTTTAGAGAATGATGGTCATGGCGACGTAAAGTCGCCGCTGCTTTAGGGAGTGCGTCAATGAACAACTTAGACCGGCGAACATTCCTGCAAACGGCGATAGCGTCCGCGACCGCCGCCCATTCGCCGGCGGAGCAGACCGCTGGCCGTTCCGGCAGTGACAACTTGGCCTGCGACGTGTGCGTTTACGGGTCCACGCCTGGCGGCGTGGCGAGTGCTGTCGAAGCCGCCCGTCGAGGTGCAAAGGTAGTGCTGGCATGTCCCAAAAGCCACCCAGGTGGTATGGCGGCCAGCGGCCTTGCTACCACGGACGCCATCCGTCCCGCTTTATTCGGCGGATTCGTCACCGAATTCATCGGCAAAGTGCGCGCGGAATACGTCAAGCTCCTCGGCGAAAACAACCCGGAATTCAAGCTCATTCGTGATGGGTGGTTCTATGAACCCTCCGTGGCCGAGCAGGTCTTTCGCCGCATCCTTGAAGGCGAGCAGGATCGGCTGCAATGGCTGCCCGCCCACTGGCTTCTGGGTGCCGTCATCAAGAATCGTCGCGTCACGGAGATAGAACTCGAGCGCAAAGACGGCAGTCGCATGGTGGTTTCCGGCCGCACTTTCATTGATGCAACGTATGAAGGGGATTTGGCTGCCGCGGCAAAAGTGCCCTACCGCGTGGGACGCGAAGGTCGCGCCGAATTCGGTGAGCCGTTCGCGGGCATCTTCTACATGAACCTACATACTCTCCAGCAGATTCTTACTCCGGACACCGGTGAGCCCTCCATCGCCATTCAGGCCTATTGCTCGCGCAACATTTTCACCGACGATCCGGATCAGCGCGTGCCGACTGAAAACCAGCCACCTACGAGCAGCACCTGCAAGACTACTTGCCCATTCTGGATGATTTTGCTACCGGGCGAATGAAGTCGTGGGGCTGGGGAACGCCCCTTCCTCACCGCAAGTATCAGTTGAACGGCGACATTGCCGCAATGACGAGTGTGAATTGTCCCGGCGTGAGCTGGGCGTGGCCGGAATCGGAACGGCGATACCGCGAAAGGCTTGAGCAATTTCATACCGATCATGCCGCCGGATTAATGTATTTTCTACAAAATGACACGCGTGTGCCGGACCGAATTCGTGATCACGTAAAACCTCTTGGGCTGCATCGGCTGGAGTTCCCGGATTCCGGGCACTGGCCCTGGCAGATCTACGTGAGGCAAGGGAGGCGCATCGAAGGGCGGGATATCGTGACTCAGCATAACTTTACCCGCGACCCCAAGACTGGCCGCTCGCCACGCCTTTCCCAGCCGATTGCTATCGGCGAGTACCCCTTTGACGTTCATCCGTGCCAGGACCGGCGTTTTGCCGTGGACGGCTGGATGGAAGGCGTCATTTCCTACCATCGACGCGGGGTCGATGCATTGCATACGCCTGCGGAGCCGGGACAAATTCCGTACGGAGCCATTCTGCCGAAAAACGTTGACAATCTGCTGGTGCCGGTAGCAGTCTCCTCCACGCAC
>JASHTZ010000577.1 GCA_030040295.1 Terriglobia bacterium
CAACTACGGCAGTTTTCGTTGCCATGAGAAGAGCCCTCAATTAGTATGAACCATGCATGCTTTTCAAGATCACCAGACCGGCGCTTGCCGTTTTGGCATGCCTCTTGGCGAGCGGGTGCGTTTTCGCGGCTTTTGCCCAGGATTCGTCCGGCGCGGGCAACAGTAGGCCCAACAAGCCTCGGGCTTCAATCTTCGAAGACCGACCCATCAACTGGAAGATGCTTGTGCCGGACATCGTTCATGACCAGAAACCCATCTGGACATTTCCCGGTACGCTGGCGCGCGGGCAGAATTGGGGGCCGACGCTGGCGATGGGCGCGATTTTCGGCGGTCTGGTGGTGGCTGACCCGCACGACAGCCCTTACTTCCGCAACAACGCGTCCACTTATTCGTCGTTCAATCGCGCCTTCAGCACGACTCACACGGAAGTGATATTGGCCCTCATCCCTGCTTCCTTCTACGCTTTGGGATATGTGCGCAAGGACTCTTATGCAACGCACACTTCCCTGCTGGCCGTTGAGGCGGTGGCCGACTCGGCGCTTCTCGGCTGGGTAGCGGAGAGTGCCACGGGGCGATTGCGGCCGGAAGCCATTCCGCCCGGCGGAAGTTATTCGGACACGTGGTTCAAAACCTATCACCCTTTGCTTCGCGCCGGCGGCAGCTTCCCTTCCGAGCATTCTCTCGCGGCCTTCTCAATCGCCACGATCTTCGCGCGGCGTTATTCCGGCCATCGCTGGGTCCCCTGGCTCGCCTACGGCGCCGCAACGCTGGTGGGATTCTCGCGCGTCAGTTTGCAGGCGCATTTTCCCTCCGACGTTTTCGCCGGCGCCGTGTTTGGCTACGTCATCAGCCGGTTCGTGGTCATGCCCGGACGCGAGCCGGGGGATTGATTCTCTTCGCGGTAGTTTACAGCCCTATCGAGAATACGAGTTCGAACCGGAATTGACGCCCTTGGGGCGCGTTGTTAAGATGGCTTTGCAGAGCTTTTCGGAAGGAGACGTATTGTGGACAGTCGCACTCGCCATCAATTGAAGCAAGACGAATTCAGGGACTCGCTGGTTAAGATTGAGGACTACTTCACCGAGCACTACAAAGAGATCATCAGCGTCTCGATCATCGTCGTCCTTGTGGTGGGGCTTGCCGGCGGGCTGAAGTACTACACCGATCACCAGAGGACCGCCGCCAATACGGATTTGGGTGAAGCGCTTGATACTTTTCGCGCCTACGTGGGCCAGCCGAGTCCCGAGGGGGGCCCGGGCGGCCCCTCGTTCGCTACCGCCCAGGAGAAATACAAGAAAGCGCTCCAGCAATTCGATGCCATCGTCGACAAGTACAAGATGATTCCGCGGCCCAAGGCGGTGGAAATTGCGCTTTACCAGGCGGGGGTTTGCCAGTCGCTTCTGGGAGACAATGGCGGCGCGATTCGAACTTTGACCCAGGCCAGCCAGGATCACGACACGGAAGTCGCCTCCCTGGCTAAGTTCGCTCTGGCGGGCGAGCTGGCAAAGGCCGGGAATCTGCCGGAGGCGGAAAAGCTCTATGATGAATTGGCCGATCACCCCACACTGACCGTCCCCAAGGCCACCGCGCTTCTTGCCCTGGCCGACGCTTATCGCCAGTCGCAGCCCGCCAAGGCGCGCGAAGTCTACGAACGCGTGGAGAAGGAATTCGCTTCCAACGCTCCGGTGGCCGAAGCCGTCAAGCAGGACATTGCTACGCTCGCTCCCTAGCCCTTGCTCAGATTTCATCTCTCTGCCATCCTGTGCGAAACGGAGGACCTTGAGAGCCACCGCCAAACTTCGAATCCCAGGTTCTGCCCTTCGCGCGGGATGGCAACGTTGATGCGCACACACCCGGCTCGCTTGGACCTCATCGCCTGTTTCCTCATCGCCCTTGCGGCCGGTGCGGCGCTCTTGCTGGCGGATGTTGCGCGCGCGGTTTTTGTGGCCATTGCCCTCGCGGGCGTGTGGCTCTTCATTCGAATCGTTTACGACCGCCTGCTTTCCGTATTCCCCAAACACGGCGATCTTCCCCACGATCATCCGGCGCGCCGGCTCTGGCGCGTCTTCGTGGAAGTAATTCTGCAATACCGCGTCGTGCGCGACCGGCCGCTGGTGGGCATTCTACACGCCTTCGTTCTGTGGGGATTCTTCGCCTTTGCGTGGTATAGCGCGAACCACATGTTGCTGGGCTTGCGAGGGCTTAACCACGCGACCGGCGAGCGCACTTGGTACGGCGCATTCGTGGCCGTCTGGGCCGTGGCCGTCCTGGTGGGAATGATCGGCCTTTCGGTTCGACGTTTCATCCTGCGGCCCAAGGCGCTGGGAAAGCTTTCGCCCACCTCCGGCGCCGTCGCCTTCCTGATTTCGGCGCTGATGGTCACTTATCTCCTGGGTTGGGGAGTGTTTTCCATACCGGACGCCGCTTGGAAAGTGAACTGGTGGCTGCACACGCTCGTGTTCTTCACGCTGCTGGTGGTGATTCCCATTTCGAAGCACCTGCACCTGGTGCTCGCCCCTATCACCATCTTCTTCCGCCCCGAGACCACTAGTTCCATGCGCGCGCTGCGCGAAGAGGGAGAGGACCTGGGGCTGATTCATTTCAAGGACCTCAGCCGCAAAGACGTTCTGGACGTCGATGCCTGTGTGGAGTGCGGCCGCTGCACGGACTTCTGCCCCGCCCATCTTTCGGGCGGAACGCTGAGCCCCAAGGAAATCATTCTCGATCTGCGCCGCGGCCTGCTTTCCGGCAGCGACTTGGTGGCGGGCACGGTAGAGGAGAAGAAACAAGGCAAGGCTTTCATTACCGAAGACGACCTTTTCCAGTGCTATTCCTGCGGCGCGTGCGAGTACGTGTGCCCGGTGGGAATCGAGCACGTGGGGCGCAAGATTCTTGACCTGCGGCGCGGCCTGGCGAGCGAAGGGCGCATCACCGGCGAGCGCGTGAACCAACTCTTCACCACCATGGAGCGCGCTCCGCACAATCCCTGGGGCATCGCGCACGACACGCGGCAGAAGTTCATCGAGTCGAAACAGTTTCCGATTTTCGATGGCACGCAGGAATGGCTCTTCTGGCTGGGCTGCGGACTGAGTTACGATTCGCACGGTCAGGCCGTGGCGCAGGCCATGCGGCAGATTCTGGATGCCGCGGGCGTCTCCTGGGGCGTGCTGGCGCGCGAAACGTGCTGCGGCGAACCGGCGCGGCGCGCGGGCAACGAATATCTGTTCATGGAGCTGTCGGGCAAGCTGGTGGAGTCGTTTGAGGGCGCGCGCGTG
>JASHTZ010000578.1 GCA_030040295.1 Terriglobia bacterium
CAAACGTAACGTGCACCTGCCCGTAGTCCTCGATGTCGTCGTAGGTAGTCCGCAAGAATCCTGCGTCGCGAAAATTCTTGAGGCGTGTGATTTCGTGGGTGCGCGCGGAAACGGTGGCGGGACGGATGGGTTTGCCTCCGTTCGCCCCGCCCTCAACGCGCTTCAAATGTAGGATGGCCGAGAGCGGATGGCATCCCTTGCCCACCAGCGAGCCGCCGCCGGAGAATTTCCAAATGCCGTAGTAAGGTGAATGCGAGCCGCTGTGCGATTCGTCACCGATAATCCATAGAATCTGCGCGCCGCTCTTCTTCACAATCTCCGCTTCCTTGGTAATGGCCGGCGCATAGACCCAGTTTTCGGCGTATCCAAGCTGCGTTCCGGCCGCGCGCGCCGCACCCAGAATGCGGTCGCAGCTTGCCATCGCCTCGCGCAGCATCACGTCCTTGCTGAAAGTGTTGCCGCGAAAATCCTCCGTGCCCGGTCCGTAGTAGCCGGTAAAGGGTTTTTCGATGATGACATGCTTGCCGCGCTGAAAGGCCGCAACGGCAAGGGGTTCGTGCGTTGAGCCGGGCGTGCAGAGGTCGATAACATCCACCGCGTCGCACAAAGCTTCAAAGGTATCAAACGCCTTGATTCCATGCGTAAGCGCAAACGCCTCGCGCGACTCAGCCGACTTCGCAGTGACGCCCACCACCTCAACCGGAACGCCGTAAACGCGTCGCAAGCCTGTCCAGTGAAACCGCGCGGCAAATTTCGCGCCTACCAAACCAACCCTGAGTGTTTTTGCCATTCCTGTCCCCACTGCGGCGCCGGCACCGTCGCGCCGTAATTCAAATTAGGTTCGCTCTTGCGGAGGAGCAAGGATTTTATCACTTCGGCGGAGTGGTTGCATCCCGGGAGAAATGAGTTTGTGTGTCGGTCCCTGAGACCTTCAAAGCAATGTGACGCCCGTCCCTGTTGCGCAGCCGTCCGAAGACTGTGAAAACATCGCTCCGTAGGGGCGGTCGCCGGTGGGGACACCGGCGCTACAAGGGGTGCGTGATGAGCAGGAATCGGGCGGTACGCTCTGTTGCAATACGTCACGGCCGACGGCATATGCCGTCGGCCGCGAGAGTTCCGTGTTAGGAATGGAATCTACCTGCGTCCACCACCGTGACCACCTCTACCTGAGAAGTGTCCACCACCGTGCCCGCCACTAAAGGCGCGCCCGCCGGCGTGCCCGCCGCGACTAAAGGCCCGTCCACCCCCACTAAAGGCGTGTCCACCTCCATTGAAGGCACGTCCGCGGCCGCTGAAGGCCCGTCCACCGCCATAGAAGGCGCCTGATCCACCTCTGAAGGCATGTGATCCGCCACTGTAGGCGCGTGCGCCGCCACGGGCATAACCGTTGCCGACCCCGCCGCGGAATCCTCCACGTCCGTAAAAGCCCGGCCCGCCAAACCCAGGGCGTCCGTAGAAGCCGCGCCAACCCCGGCCCCAAGGCCCGGCGCCGATAAAGATTCCACCGGAGAACCAGCTAGGTCCATAGTAGCCATAAGGGGCGCATGCATACGGGTAATAAGGGAAATATCCATATGGGCATACCGGAGGTGGCCCCGGATCCACGCCCGGGTCCGCGTAGCCCTGATAGGGATATCCGTAACCCTGACTGGGGTATCCATAGGCAGGGTTCCCATAGCCCTGTTCAGGATTCCCATAGTACTGATTGGGGTTTCCGTAGGCAGGGTTTCCATAACCCTGATTGGGATATCCGTAGCCAGGGTCCTGGTAGCCCGGATTCCCATTGCCCGGATCCACCTGGCTTCCCGCCTGCGCAAAGGCGAACGGTGCAACTAACAAGCCTATTCCCAATAATGGTAGTAATCTTATGAATCGCATTTGATGCCTCCTCGATCCCTATTATTGCCAAACTGCAACTAGACTTAGAGCAATTGCCGCTCCAAATCCCACGGGCCGAACCATCGTGTTTTGATGGATTTCGGTGTGCAAGCCGCAAGTGTCAGCAATTGCGTGGTGGTGGTTTCCGTGCGAGGTGGTGGTTTACAGCTACCGCGTTCACGTGGGTCCCGAATTCCAGCAAGAGTCGCCGACGAAACAACGCGTGCCGCTACAGACGCGCTACTCCGTGCGTAGCGCTTCAATCGGGGAAATGGACGCCGCGCGACGTGCGGGAATAATGGCTGCAAAGAATGCACTGATCGCCAGCGCGCTCGCGGCCAGGGCGAGGGCGACGGGATCCCAACTGGAAACTCCGTAAAGCTGGGCGGAGATCAGCCGGCCAGCGCCGACCGCCAGCGGCAGGCCGAGCACCACTCCAATCACCACGCGCTGGAAGGCCCCGCGGAGCACCAATTGAACGACCTTTGTTTGATTGGCGCCCAGCGCCATGCGAATGCCGATTTCATTAGTTCGCTGCGCGACCGTGTAAGCGGTTACTCCGTAAATTCCCACCGCAGCGAGAAGCAGCGCCACAACGCCGAACAGCCCGGCAAGGCTGGCAACGGCCCGCTCCTGATCGAACGAAAGCTCAATTTGCTGTTGCAGGGTCCGAATGCTGGTGATCGTGGTGTTGGGATTGAAGTCTGCGAGGATTTGTGTGAGCAAGGGCTCCAGCCTGCCAACGGCCTGATGAGTCACCAACAGGATTCCCCCGATGTTGTGTGAGCCCGTTTCAAGAGACTTCAACATGTCCTGCTGATAATCCACGGTTTGAGCGAGCGGAACATAAAACATGGGCCGTGCCGGCTTGTCCAGTTGGAATCCCGCGAATTTGGCGTCACGAACGATGCCCACGATGCGGAAGATTCCGGCATTCTCGGGGAAGTCGAGGCCAAAGTGCTGGTCAATGGGGTCCTCGCCTTGCTTGAAGAAGCGCTTCACAAAAGCCTCGTTCACAACCGCCACGGGAGCGGCATTCTCATTGTCTGCGGGAGTGAATTCCCTACCTCGCACCACGGCCACTCCCAGATTCTGAAGGTAGTTGGCGCTGACGCGGTCCCACGACGCGCCGGAATTCTCGTCTTCCTTGGGAGCCGGATGACCGGTCACATAAATCAATTCACCCCAGTTGTTGGTGAGAGGGTTGTACAGCGCCAGCCCGCTTCCCTGCACGCCCGGAATCTGGTTGAGGCGTTCTTCCAATTCGCGATAAAGCGCAGCCAATTTGGCTGGAGTATAGGTCGAAGGAGGGTTGTGCAGATTCACCATCACCCGGTTCGGAACCGTAAATCCAAAATCCTGATTCTCCAGCTTGTTCAGGCTGCGCGCCAGCATGGTGGCTCCTGCAACCAGAACAACGGACACAGTAGCCTGTACGACCAACAGCGCCTTGCGGGTGAATGAGGAGTGGTCGCCGGTGCTGCGTCCCGCACCGCGGAGTGCTTCAGCGGGATGGGTGCGCGTGGCAAACCACGCCGGAACCGCTCCAAAAATGACTCCGGACGCCAGCGCCAATGCGCACGCAAACGCCAGAACCTCCAGCGAGGGCAGCGGGCTGATGGGCAGGAAGTGGGCGTTGTGGAATGCGAGGCTGAGCAACAGCCGCGCCGCTCCAACCGCCACCAACAGCCCTGCGACGCCCCCCGCCAGCGCCAGGAGAATGCTTTCCGAAAGCGCCTGAGTGATAATCTGCCGTGGCGTCGCGCCGAGGGCAAGACGCACTGCGGTTTGGCCGCGGCGAGCTACCGCGCGGGCCAGCATCAGGTTCGCAACATTGGCGCAGGCAATCAGCAGCATGAGGCCGCAGACCGTCAGTAAAATTTCGAGGCTGCGGCCGTACTCTTCCTTCATCACGGCGACTCCCGCGCCCGCCGGAATGACGTTGATCACCTGCTTGGGGAGGTCGCGAATGATCTGCGGCATCCAGTTGGCGGGATATCCGGAGTCATATTGAATCCATTGCCTCAGCACGCCGGTGAGGCGGGGTCCCATTCCCGCCACCGAAGCTCCCGGGCGCAATCTGCCCATCACGCGCAGCCATGCGGCAACCGACTGGCGCAAAAGGTTGCCTTGGCCGGAAACCAAGGGCTCCTGCTGAATGGGGAGCCAAATGTCGGGCGGGTCGCTGCCCAGCGTCTCACCAAAGAACCCCGGAGGAGCAATGCCGATCACGGTAAAGGCATGCCCTTCCACCACGAGAGATGAACCCTGGATCGAGGGGTCACTGCCGTAGGTGTTCTGCCAAAGCCGATGGCTGATCACGGTGACCGGAGGCGCGGAGGCCTTATCGTCGTCGGGAGTAATCATCCTTCCCGCGAATGCTCGAACGCCCAGCATCTCAAAGTAATTGCCCGTAACGAATTCAGAGCGCAGCGGCCGCGCGGCCACTTCGCGCTCGCGCCGCACGCTGAGCCGCCACCAGCCGGCTTGGAAGGCTGCAAGTTCCTCAAATTCCGGAGCGGCCGCCTTCAACCGCTCGTAGAGAGGGAACGAATAGAATCCCCAGCGGCCCTGTGGCCCGCCCTCCACGCAGCAATCATCGCCCTCGCCGATGCGGTAGAGGCTTGCAGGGTCGGATACCGGCAGCGAGCGCAGCATTACGGCGTGAATCAGCGTAAAAATCGCCGTGGTCCCGCCGATTCCCAAAGCTATGGTGAGAATCGCCGTCGCTGTAAAAACCGGCGCCTTCCGAAACTGCCTTACCGAATAGCGAGCATTTTTGAGGAGCTCTTGCACAATAGCCCTCCTGAAATCTACTACGAGATTTGACGGCGGCGAGTTCGGGCAAATTCAAAAATTCCGGAGGCAGTCTTCCAGTTCCGAACTGGACCCGTTTGCCTTTAAACCTACTTGACGCGCATTGACGACTTTGGTTAGCAGCCCGTTCGGCCCGGAATTCTGGAAGTGCCAAGAACCGCTCTCTGGGGGTATCATGGTGGGTAGGTAGCTTCCTGAGGGATGACCAAATGGAATAATTCAAATCGGCGCCCCAGGTGAAAGAAGGAATTGTGGCTGAAGAAAGATTGAAAATCGCGGTTTTCGTGGATTTTGACAATATTCAAATCGGAGTCAAGGATACCCTGGGGAAGGATTTCGACGTCTCGATTGTGCTCGAGGCGCTGAAGGAGCGTGGCGAAGTGGTGAGCAAGACCGCTTATGGCGACTGGCCGCGCGCCAATGACTATAGCCGTCAGATGACGCAGCACGCTATCCACATGGTGCAGCGCAGCGTGACCCCGCGCGGCGACAAGAACGGCGCGGACATCAACCTGGCGCTCGACGCACTCGAAATGGCATTCACTCACAACCACATCAACACCTATGTGATCGTCGGCGGAGACAGTGACTTCATCGCCCTCGTCGAAAAATTGAAGCAATATGACAAGCGGGTGTTCGTCGTGGGCGGACGCCAGTTTACCAGCGGCATTTTGCAGAGGAACTGCCACGAGTTCATTTCCTACGAAAATCTTCTCAAGACCGGCAGTGATGGTGGCCGCAGCCCGCGCGCCCAACGTGCCGCATTGCGCGGCGGTGAAAGCCGTGCCCTCTCCACGGCCATGCCCAACATCCAGCGCGCCCTCCAGGTGTTGGCGGAGCGCGGCGTGGCCCCGCAGCTTGGCTTGCTCAAAAGCACGCTCTTGCAACTGGACGCAACTTTCAGTGAACGGGACTTCGGTGCCGGCTCGTTCCTGGAATTCATCCAGAAGCTCCGTAAGGCGGGACTGGTGGAAATGCGCCGCACCGATCGTGGATACCTCGTCGAGATCGTGGAAGGCGAGGGCGGTCGCGAAATCCCCACTGACCCTGCCGTCGAGGCTTCCGCAGGCGATCTCAAGACTGCGCCGGTTGAAGCACCCGCCAGTGAGGCTTCTGTCAGCGAAGCGATTCCCGCGGCTCCGGCCGCCACGCCCGCAACTCCCGAAGATACACTTGCCTCGTTGCGGCAGGTATTACCAGGCTATTTTGCGAAAGCACCCAATCGTCCGATTTACCTTCGGCAGATTCGGCAAATTTTGCGCGCCGCCGGATGCTCCGTTGACGAGCGCGCGGGGTTTCGCGGGTTGCTCGATCTTCTTCATCAAGCCCAGCGCGAAGGCTGGGTGCGTTTGCATCGCGACCGCAAAGGTATCTGGCGAATTTTCCCAGGAACCCCCGTCCCCACCCCTGCTCCTGCGGTTTCGTCCGAAGCACCCGTCGAAGCGACTCCGGAGATTGAGCCGGATTTGCCTCTTCCCGTAGAGACAGATGTAAGCTGGGAGACGGCGGCACCGCCGGATGATGGCGCCGAGACTGATGAGCCCGCTGCTCCCGGGATTATTGAGGAAATCGTGGCTGAAGAGCCTGCCCCTGAACCAAAGGCTCGAAAGTCGCGGGCCTCCAAGACCGGAGGCAAGACCCCCAGACGCAGGGCCTCCACGCGGCGCAAAATCAAGGAAGCGGAAGAACCCATCGAGCCTTGATTTCATTCTTGATTTCCCCTGCCCCTGTAGCGGCAAAATCGGAAACCCATTTTGGACTTCCAACTCCCCTCGCCCCCTCTGGATGAGAAGGGTCAGAGGTGAGGGAGTTCTTCACAGTCCACCCGGGCCTTTCAAGGGTAGTGTCTCAGTTTGAATTCTGTAGCGGCGGTCTATCGACCGTCGCACGGGCTTGCCACCCTGTGGCCCAAAGCCTTCGGGCGGCGGGCCATGGCAAGCCCCTATAATTCGACGCTCATAGAGCGCCGCTACAGCCAATTGCGACAGTCTCCGTTGCGACGTGCCGCCCCAAAATTCATATCACGGGCACGCGATCACGCAACGCCTCCAACAGGTGTCACGCGATGTGGTGCAGCGGTCAAATTACCAGCACGCCGGCGCCGTGGATTTTACTACTCTTGAGGTTTTGCAGGGCGTGACTCGCCTCAGGGAGCTGAAAGGTCTCGATTTCGGTCCGCACGGGAATTTCCGCGGCAAGGTTAAGCAGCTCGCGAACATCCTCACGAGTGCTGTTCGCAACGCTGCGAAGGATGCGTTCGTGATAAACGAGTTGATATTCCATTTCCGGAATTGAGGACATGGTGATTCCGGCGAGAGCCAGAGTGCCGCCCTTGCGGAGCGCGCGCAGGGCATCGGGAACAAGCTTGCCGGCTGGTGCAAAGATGATGGCGGCATCAAGTGGCGCAGGCGGGGCATCGCCGGCCTCACCCGTCCACTCCGCTCCAAGATGGCGAGCCAATCGGCGATGCGATTCGGCGCGCGTGAAGACGCAGACCTTGCACTTCCGGTGGCGCGCAATCTGAATCACAATGTGCGCAGAAGCCCCAAAACCGTACAGACCCAATCGTTCCTCCGGTTGAAGGTTCGAAAGTTTCAGCGCGCGATAGCCAATTACGCCAGCGCAAAGCAGGGGCGCTGCCTCCAAGTCCGAAAAACTTCCGGGAAGTGAGTAAGCAAACGCAGCCGGGGCCACCATCATTTCCGCATAGCCGCCATCTGCATGAAAGCCCGTGAAGCGCGCTTGCTCGCAAAGATTTTCCAGGCCTTTCCGGCAGTAAGCGCACACGCCGCAAGTTGAATAGAGCCACGGAACGCCCACGCGGTCGCCCTGTTCAAACTCACGCACGCCCGCACCGAGAGCGTCCACGGTGCCGACGATTTGATGGCCGGGAACAATCGGAATTTTGGGGAGCGCCAAGTCTCCTTCCACAATGTGCAGATCGGTGTGGCAAACGCCGCAGGCGCGCACCCGGACGCGAATCTCACCGGACGCAGGTTCAGGAATGGGAAGCTCGGCAAGCCTCAACGGATTCTCTTCCGCCGGCCGCGGTTTTTCCAGCAGCATGGCGCGCATGATGATAATCGAGTCTATCCGAGCCGGAATGGAGTGGCAAGCGACTGCACCCCTCCTCTACTTGCTTCCTTCCGATGCTTCGCGAAATAATGGATTGATGCCGTCAGCGTTCAAGTTGAATCCTAAACAACAGGAAGCGGTGGAACATGACGAAGGCCCTCTGCTCATCATCGCTGGCCCGGGCAGCGGAAAAACGGGCGTCATCACGCAGCGAATCGTCCGGTTGTTGGCTCCGTCAGCACGCGTTCACGAAGGATCAGCGCTCCTGCCTGGATTTGAAGGCTCATTGCCGGAAGGTGTGGAATCTCAAAGCGCCGGCATTCGGCCGGAAAACATTCTGGCTCTAACCTACACGGAGAAGGCGGCACGCGAAATGCAACACCGGGTGCGCCAGGCGCTGCCCCATCTCGAAAGCCTGCCTCAAATTTCCACCTTTCATGCTTTGTGCTACGAGGTCCTCCGCAAACGCCATCTCGATCGCACTCTGCTCGACAAGGTGGACGTGTGGATCTTTCTTCGCCGGAGGATGGAAAGCCTGGGGCTTCAGTTTTACCGGAAACTGCCTGAGCCCGGCGCCTTTCTCCATTCGCTCAATGACTTCTTCTCTCGTTGCCAGGACGAATTGATCGAGCCCGGGGATTTTGACCGATACGTTGCGGCGCTGGAAGAAGAATTCCAACGGAACGCGCCGCGTCTGGACGCTGACGAATGCACGCAGGAAAAGGAGGAGATCGCGAAAAAGCAGGAATTGGCGCGGGTCTTTCGCAACAGTCGCCGTCTGATCGAAGAAGCGCGTGCTTCCAGCCTGGGCAGCCTGATTCCGGAGGCCGTTCGCCTCTTTGATCGCGAGCCCGAGGTTTTGGAATCCTATCGCCGGCTCTTTCGATACGTGCTGGTAGATGAATTCCAGGACACCAATTACGCGCAGGTTGAGCTGTTAAAGCGCCTCGTGAAGCCGCCTTACAATATCACCGCTGTCGGCGACGATGATCAGGCCATCTACCGCTTTCGTGGCGCGTCACACGGCGCATTCAAAATGTTTGACGAAGCTTTTGCGGGACACAAGACGGTTTTTCTGGATTCCAATTACCGCTCTACCCAACACATCCTCCGCGTGGCGGACGCGTTGATTGCGAAAAACGATCGGTACGAGTCAAAGCCTGAACTACGTGCGACCCGGGAAGAGGGTGTGCGAGTTTATCTCCTTCAATCCTCCGATTTCCAGTGTGAGGCGGCTTGGATTGCCGACGAAGTAGCGCGCCTCATTCACAACGGAACGCTGCCTGGCAGCATCGCCGTGCTCTACCGTGCTCATAGTTACCGGGACCTCCTGGTTGAGCAGTTCCGAAGACGCAATATCCGTTTTGCCATCCACGGGCTGTCGATTCTTTCCACCATCATCCTGCGCGATCTCTTGGCGTACTTGAGTATCATCCACAATCCGCATGACACCATCAGTTTGACACGCGTGCTGCTCACGCCGCGATGGAACTTTCCGGAGGAGTTGAGCCTGGAAGCACGCCAGCAGGCATTGCGCAACCGATGTTCGCTATACGATGTTTTGCAATCGTGGGAAAAATCGGCGCCGGCGAATCGGTTGGGACGTACGGGGTGGCCGGAGTTGCGCCACATGTTGGTGGAACTGCACAATTATGCCCAGCATGCCCCGATGACAGCCCTGCTGCAAAAGCTGATGGGACGGCTCGAACTGAGCTTCCCAGACCATGACCCGGACGCGACGTATGTGGCAGCGTTCGAGAAATTCCTGGATAAGTGGCAAGGCAAAAGCGAGTCATGGGAGCTCGAATCGTTCCTCGAGTATTTCGCGTATTTCCGCGAAGCCGGCGGCGTCATTGAGGCGCCTGAGCCCGCCCACCACGCGAGCGCCGTACAAATGATGTCCGTGCATTCCGCAAAGGGCCTGGAGTTTCCAGTGGTCTTCATACTCAGCGTCGCGCCGCGGCGTTTCCCCCACAGCGAGCAGAAACCGGTCATTGAGTTTCCCGAGGCGCTGCGCAAGGGTCCGCCTCCACCCGCGAATATTCACGAACAAGAAGAACGCCGGTTGCTTTATGTCGGGCTGACCCGCGCGGAGGATCGCCTTTATGTATCAAGCGTCGCGAAATCCGTGAAAAGACTCTCCCTCTTTGTCGATGACCTGACCTCCGACTCGGCGGTTGTGGCGCGCGACATCGAGCGCATTGACGTTCCGAACCTTTCGCCCCAAACTGCCGGGGCGCAAAGCGACGAGCCTGCTCCACGCCGCAACCCGCCAGATCGAACCCCCCAAAGCGGATTGTTCAGTGACGGCCAGACTGCGTCGGGAATCCATCCGCCACTCGCGGAGTGGGCCCGCGGGGCGTCCGCGATCAAGGCGGGGGAGAAACTCCAGCTCAGTGCCTCAGCTCTGGAGACGTATGAAAGTTGCCCGCAGAAGTTTCTGTTCAGTCACTGCCTGAAGATCCCGACGGCACCGCAGCCTGCCTTGACGTTCGGCAACACCATGCATCAGTGCGCGCGGCGCTACTTCGAACTCCGGCGGCAGGGACCGGTGAAATTTGAACAAATCCAATTGCACTTTGAGCAGACCTGGAAGGAAACCGGGTTCGAAGATAACTATCAGGAGCAGGCCTACAAGAAGGCAGGGCTCGAGCAACTCCGCGTTTTTGTCGCTCGGCATGAAACCGTGACGACGCTTCCCATTGCCACGGAGGCGCACTTCGCGCTCGACTTGGGCGACGTGGTCATGGAGGGGCGCATCGACCAAATCAATCCGCTCAACAACAGCTCGGTGGAACTGATCGATTACAAGACCGGTCGGCCGCCCTCCCAAAAAGATGCGGACAAGAGTCTTCAGCTTTCCATTTATGCGCTGGCCGCCCGCGACCAGATGCATCTGAACCCGGCCCAGCTTACATTCTACTCCCTGACGAATAATGAGCCGGTGCGCACCGTGCGCACGGCGCGCGACCTGGAATTGGTGGTCACGGAAATCCGCGAAACCGCCGCACGAATCCGACAGAATATATTTCCTCCCAAGCCGGGGTTTGTGTGCAAGCATTGCGATTACGTGCCGATCTGCCCGGCTCACGAGGAGGCGTTTTGATTTTGGATTGTCGAAGGGGCACGAATTTTAATTGCCATTGGGAATTGTGGTGCCTTTTATGATTTCCATCCTGTTGGTCGTGCTGGGTGCGGCGCTGGGTGGCGTGGTCGGCTGGCTGCTGGCCGCCACACGCACGCGCGACGAGCTTCAACAGCAGATTCGAAATGAAAGCGAGCAGAAGGTCAAAGCGCAAGCGGAGCTGGCAAGCGCCAGAGCTGCCGCCGAGGAATCCGGCCAGTTGTACCAGCGCCTGGAAGCGGAAGTCAAATTACGCGCGGAAGCGGAAACGAAGTGGCGCGAGGCCCAGGTGAACCTGGAGGAGCAGAAGAAACTGCTGGAGGAGGCGAAGCAGAAACTGACGCAGGCGTTTCAAGCGCTCTCTGCCGAAGCTCTGAAAAGCAACAATCAGGCGTTTATTGCTCTGGCGAGAAGTCAGTTCGAAACTCTGCAGGCGCAAGCCAAAGGCGATTTGGAAACTCGCCAGAAAGCCATCGATGGCCTCATCAACCCGCTCAAGGATTCGCTGGGGCGATACGAGCACCAGATTCTGGAAATGGAGAAGGCCCGGCAGAAAGCCTACGGCACGCTGGACGAACAATTACGAAATTTGGCCGAGGCCAACAAGCGCCTCGAAGACGAAACCAAGCACTTGGCGAACGCCTTGAGCTCGCCGCTGAAAGCCCGCGGACGCTGGGGAGAGCTGACGCTGCGCAGAGTCGCGGAGCTGGCGGGAATGTCGGCGCATTGCGATTTCTCGGAACAGGTGACAGTAACGGCTGAGTCAGGCCGGCAGCGCCCGGATATGATCGTCAACCTTCCGGGCAACCGCCGGATCGCAGTGGACGCCAAGGTTCCGCTGCAAGCTTTCCTGGATGCTGTTGACGCACAAAAATCAGAAGAAGAGAGAGCGAAAGCGTTAACCGCGCACGGACAGTTGGTGAGAACCCATATGAACCAGCTTGCGGAGCGGAGGTATTGGGAACAAGTAGGACCGGAGCTGGAATTGGTGGTCTTGTTCCTGCCTGGTGAATCGTTTTTCAGCGCCGCTCTGGAACAAGACCGGCAACTGATTGACGATGGGATGCAGAAGAAAGTTGTGCTGGCCACTCCGACAACGCTCATCGCGCTGTTGCGCTCAGCGGCTTACCTCTGGCAGCAGGAAAAGATAACGCAGAACGCGAGAGTGATCAGTGACTTGGGCAAACAGCTCTACGATCGCATTGGCACGCTCCTGGGACACTTTCAGGAGGTTGGATCGTCGCTCGAGAATGCAGTGAAGTCTTATAACAAGGCCGCGGGTTCAATGGAATCCCGCCTCCTGGTCGCGGCGCGAAGGTTTAAAGAGCTGGGTGCGGCAACAGGAGATGAAATCCTGCAAATTGAGTCAGTAGATGAAGCGCCCCGTGCGCTGGCAGCACCTGAAAAGGAATTGAAAAATCAGGAGACCGCAGCCGAGGGTCAGAAGTGAAAGGCTCGCGCGAGGAAGCCTCGTGGTCCAGATTCCAAATCCTAATTTCCCCTTCGAAATTTTGACCATCGGATGAGTCGCCCCAAAAAACTTCGGGGGTGCATCGCTGCACCCCCGGAAGTTCCTTTCGAATTTTCGAAAGAGGCTTACTTCTTTTTCTTGGCTTTCTTCTTCGCTGCCATTCTATTCTCCTCCGAGCTTCTGAGATTTTCGCGCCAGTGTTATCTGGCGGAGCGCGTATTCAATCACCATGTATAGAGTTACCGAATTATCTTGTCAAGTGGAAAGTGATCATCGACGATGAAAAAAGTGAAGAGCAAGAATAGACTCAGCTGGTCTCAACAGCAACGCATTGACGTTTTCGCGCATTTGAACCGCGGAAACGCGGCGGTGAATTGCCATCGTTCGAGTGAAGCGAACGATCTCTGCGTTCCAAATCCAAATAGGGTAAACTGGATTGTTGGGCAGAGCGCGTAATCGTTTAATCGCTTCCCATGCGCAACCGCCAAGGGCACTGCGAGGGCAACCATGCACACCACGCCTGCATCTCCCACCCATCAGAGAACCGTGATGAGAAAGATTGCCCTCCTAGTCTGCGTTCTGTTAACGGTTGCCGCTTTTGCGGGCGCCCAGGATCAGCAGCAAGCACCGGCCGCGGGCGGAACTCTGAAGGCAACCAGCGAAGTTGTGAACGTCTATACCGTCGTGAGGCAAAAGAACGGGCGCCTGATTCCCGACCTCACTAAAGACGACTTTGCCCTAGAAGAAGACCAGCAACCCCAAGTCATCAAGTATTTTTCGCGCGAAACAGATACACCGCTGACCATGGGCATCCTGGTGGACACGAGCCCCAGCCAGGGACGCGTGTTGGACGTGGAGAAACAGGAAGCCGAAGCATTCCTGAGCGAGGTCATGCGGCCGAAGGACCTCACCTTCGTCTTTCACTTCGATGTGGACGTCGAACTCGATCAGGACTTAACCTCGGACCTGAATCGCCTCGACAGCGCGATTGAATCGGGTGAGATTAACGGTGGAGGCGTGCGCACGCCCGGGACTTTTCCCACCGACCAACAGGGTGCGACACACCTTTATGATGCCATTTACCTGGCGGCGCACGACGAGCTCAAGAACGAAGTGGGCCGCAAAGTTCTCATCCTGCTGACTGATGGCGAAGACCAGGGAAGCAAAGTCACATTGGAAAAGGCGCTGGAGGCCGCACAGAAAGCAGATACCATCATTTATGCCGTCGATATCCACGACCGGGGATTCTACATGCGGCAGGGAGTGGGATACAGCGGCGAATCAGTGTTGCGAAGGCTCAGCGAGGAAACCGGCGGGCGCGTGATCGAGTCCAGCAGCAAGGACAGTTCCGAAGCGTTCCAACAGATTGCCAGGGAGCTCCGCACGCAGTACCTCCTTGGGTATACGCCCACCAACACTAAGCTTGACGGAACGTTCCGCAAGATCGTAGTCAAGGTCCGTATCCCGAACGTCAAGGTCGATGCCCGGCGCGGATATTACGCTCCCATTGGTTGAAAAGGATTTACTGTGAAGGCGCGAAGTAACCCGTCTTGGCGCGAACGGTAAAGCTCTTGTCAACGGGAACAACGGAAATCGCGCGGTAAGTTCCATCCCGGGCGGTATTGCTGGAAACGTAGTCAATCAGAAACTGCGTACGCAGATCGCGCCCGATCTCTCGAAAATCCTCCGCCAGGTCACTCGCTTCGAATGGAAAGAAGGCACGCCCCCCGGTTTCCTGCGCCAGCCGCTTCAGCACCTTGTCGCCGCGGTCTTCGGCGCCGCTGCGATTGGTGCTGATGGCGAAGATGGTCACTCCCGCCCGCTGCGCCATGGCGAGCGCTTCTTCACGCGTGTGTTCGCTGTGATTGTCCTCGCCATCGCTGATCAGGATCATCAATTTGCGCAAGTAGGGCTCGGGAGGCGGGAAAAAGTAGAGCTTGTCGCGGCAGGCAAGGAATATCGCGTCGTAAAGGCTGGTGACCCCCCCCGGCTGCAATCCGCGAATGGCATTGGCAAGCTTCTCGACATTGTCCGTGTAATCCTGGTTGATCAAGGGCGCGACATCGAAGCTCAGAACGAATGCCTGGTCTTTTCCCCGGCGAATGGTGTCAGTGAGGAAGTCGATGGCCGCCTGCTGCTCGAATCGAAAACGGTCGCGAATGCTGTTGCTGGTGTCAATCAGAATGCCGATGCGCATGGCCAAGTCGGTCTCGCGGCTGAAATACGTGATCGCCTGCTGCTTGCCGTCTTCGTAGAGGTTGAAATCGTCCTTGGTCATCATGATGACCAGGCGCCCCTTCTTGTCGGTCACGGTCAACGGGACATCCACATAATAAACCGGGACTCTGATGGTGGAGGTCGTGACGGTTGGCTGTGTGGATTTTGTAAAAGAGGTGGCTTGCTTGGTGCTCGAAGGCGTGCCGGCGGATTGTTCCTTGCCCGCAGCGACGGCGGGCGTGGGCTCCTGCGCAAGGGCCCACGCGGGAACGAAGCACAGCAAAAATGCGATGGCGAAAATTCTCTTGATCATTGCACGATTCTGCTTGCCGCCAGCCATTATAGGAAGCGCCTCAGGGACCGTCAACGGACATCAGTATCGCGGCGGCAGCAGCAGCGGGAAAATTTAAACTGAACTCGCTCCCTCACGCTTCAGCTAAGGCGAGAAGTCAACACACGTTATTTGAAGCGGCGCCATGGGCAGCCGGTTGCCCCGCCATGGCCTTTTTTCGTGCCAGGCGATTCTCCATGCGTCGCGGGTAACCTTCACGCGACGTCACTTCTCCGCGTTCAAATTTGTATTGGGTACAAGCAGCGCCCTCCAGGCCGAGGCGAACCAAGGAGTCAATATCCAGCCTTCCCTCCGCTTCGTCCAGTTCCTGCGGACGCGCGAAAATCGCGGGCGCACGCGGCATAAAACGCGGGCAACAATCTTCAAAGGGCTCGCATGAGATTTTGTAAGTCCCGATCTGCCGCGCCCAGCGGAGAATTTCCGCCTTATCATCGCCCGCCAGGGGGCGATAAACCGGCAGGCCGATTCCGTGGTCGATGGCGGCAAGATTGTGCAGCGTCTGCGATGCGACCTGGGAAACGTTGTCGCCGGTGACCAGTCCCAGGGCCCGCTCCGTGCGCGCAATCTCCCCCGCGATGCGCGCCATCATGCGACGATAGAGCAGCACCCTGAAACTCTCGTGCGCGCTTGCCACAATCTGCCGCTGGATGGCGTCAAAGGGTATGCGGTAAAGGCGCGAAGTAAACTGATAGGGCGTAAGCGTGCGGACAATTTCCTCCGCCACCGCTTCCGAAGAATTTTTCGCGGGCGAAGGATTGCCGAAGAAGTGCACGAAGGAGATGTGGCAGCCGCGGCGCATCATCTTGTAGGCGGCTACGGAAGAATCAAATCCTCCGGAAAGCAGCGCCACCAATCGCCCGCTGGTGACCGCGGGCAGTCCGCCGGGGCCTTCCACGCGCTGAACATAAATCAACGCCCTGCCGGGAATGATTTCCACCTGGCAGGTCACTTCGGGATTGACGAGCTTTACGCGCACGCCGGCATCGCCCGAGCGAAGATGCTCCAGCACCCGGCGCCCCAGCTCGCGTTCCAATTCCAGGGAATTCATACCGTAGTTGGAGTCGGCAATTTTGACTCGCACAGCAAAACTGGCGGGATGGGCTTCCGCCATCATCGCGCGCGCCTCCGCGGCGAGCGATTCGAACGCGCTCGGGACTTCGTGCGCGGGTGCGATATAAGCAAGACCGAAGACCCGGCGCAGGCGCTCGACGATTTGCGGAAGAGCTGCATCGTCACCCGGAGTCAGAATCAGCCGCTCGGAAACGCTATTCAGCGACGCTACGGGCAAGTCCTCCAGACTTTGTCCAATCGCGGCGCGCAGCCGGCTGAGAAAATAGTTCTTGTTTCCCCCCTTCAGCCAGATTTCGTGATAATGGAGAATCAGAATTCGCTTCATGCGACGTTCACTCGCCCCGAGCCTGCGGCAAATGGAAGATTCGGCGAATTCAGGATAACGACTTTCGTCTGATGCCGCAAGGATGACCGCTGCTTGACTCCGCTGCTCTGCACCGGTAGGATTTGCAGAACGCAGGTATCGGTTTCCCCCCTGGAGGTGATGAATGGCTGCCATCAGCTTACGTCGCGTCGCCGTGGGCACGCTGGCGGGCGGTGTTGTCTGGAGCATTTGGAGCACGGTCATCAACATGGTCATCCTCGAGCCGCGTTACGCGGCCGCCCAGCGGGCGGGATGGCTCCTGGCCAAGCCGCGCTATCCCTTTTTCATTCCTTACTGGATCATTCTGCTTTTCGTTTTAACCTACATCCTCACTTGGGCCTATGTTTCCGTGCGCAGCGCCTTTGGGCCCGGGCCGATCACCGCGTTGCGCGTGGGATTTCTTCTGGGTTTCATGTGCGGATTTCCCATCAGCCTTTCTCTGGCCACGTGGGCGCCCTTCAGCCGCGTCATCCCCCTGTGGTGGATGCTCGATCTTTGGGCCGGCTCGATTTTGGCCACGTTCGTTTCGGCGTGGATTTATAAAGAGGCTTGAGAGAATGCCCTTGTATCCTCACTGGACCACCGAGAATTCCAGTCGATTCCCCGCCTGATCGATGCGATCCAGTCGCACGCGCACGCGTTCGCCCAAGTGGAATTCGCGATGCGTGTAGCGGCCGATGATGGCGCGCTGGCGCTCCCGGAAGACGTATTCGTCATCGTCGAGCGCCGCGACCGGCACGAAGCCTTCCACAAACAAGTCGGTGAGTTCCACGAAAAAACCGAACTTGATCAAGCTGATGATGAGCGCCTCAAACTCGTCGCCGACGTGCTGCGCCATGAAAGAGACTTTCTTCCACTCGATGAGCTCGCGCTCGGCGTCGGCGGCGCGGCGCTCCGACTCAGAGGTTGACAGGCCGAGGGAATGCAGCTCCTGGAGGAGCACAAAGGCGCCGCCCGGGAGGATTTGCCCGGTGCCAGCCGGAGCCGCAGCGGGTGAGGCAGCCGGCTTGCGCCTGCCGGTCATGGCGACGTGGCGTTTCCCGCCCGCCTCCTGCGGCGCCGCCTTCGCAGCGAGATGGTCATGGCCGTCTTCCACCACCCGCGCGCTGCCGCCCTCGCTTTCGAGCGCGGCCTTCAGAATCCTGTGTACGATCAGATCGGGATAGCGGCGAATGGGCGAAGTGAAATGCGTGTAGGTGGCGGCGGCGAGGGCAAAATGGCCGGCATTTTCCTCCGAGTAGCGGGCTTGCTTGAGTGAGCGCAGCATCAGGTAGGAGAGAATTCGCTCCTCCGGTTTTCCCTCCAGGCGCTCGGTCAATCGCTGATAATGGCGCGGCGTAATTTCCAGGTCTTTTGCCTCCACGCGCTCCAGAAGTCGCGCGTGGCGGTCGCGCTCATCGCGTTTGCCGGGGCGGAAGCGCCGGGCAGCGGGCAATTCCACTCCCAGCGAGTAGCCGAAAGTGGCTGCGATCTCCTCAAACTCCAGAACCTTCTTCGCTTCAGGTTTTTCGTGAATGCGATAAAGCGAGGGAACGCCGCGGCGCTCAAGCCAGCCCGCCACGGTCTCATTGGCGGCCAGCATGAATTCCTCGATCAGGCGGTGGGCAAAGTTCCGTTCCGAGCGCGTAATGCCCACCATGCGGCCTTGCTCGTCAAATTCGATGTTGGGCTCGGGCAAATCGAAATCGATGGAGCCGCGCCGCTCCCGCCGTTCGATGAGAATGCGGGCAAGCTCCTCCATCAGCTTGAAATTCGGAACCATCGCTTCATAGCGCCGTGTGGCGACGGGCTCGCCGGCCAGAATGTCGCGTACCGCCGTGTAGGTCATGCGCTCCGCGCTGCGGATAATGCCGGGAACGATTTCGTAGGCGGCGATTCGGCCGCGCGGGTCGATTTCCATCAGCGCGGACATCACCAGACGATCGACGTGCGGGTTCATGCTGCAAATTCCGTTGGAGAGCTCAAGCGGCAGCATGGGCACAGCCCGGTCAGGAAAATAGACAGAGGTGCCGCGCAGGCGCGCCTCGCGGTCGAGTTCCATGCCGGGACGAACGTAATGCGCCACGTCTGCGATGTGAACGTGCAGCAGATAATTCCCGTTGGCGAGGCGCTCCACCAGCACCGCGTCGTCAAAATCCTTGGCCGTTTCGCCGTCAATGGTCACGATGGGCAGGGCGCGGAAATCCCGGCGGCCTTCGCGATCGCGCTCAGGGATGAATTGCGGCGCGGCTTCGGCCTGCGCCAGCACCTCCGCAGGAAAACGGTGCGGGAGGTGAAATTTGCGGATGATGATTTCCACGTCCACGCCGAAATCATCGCGCCGGCCGAGTACTTCCAGCACGCGACCGCGAGGCAATGTCCCCGGCCGCGGATAGGCGGTGATCTCAACATCCACCACAAGCCCGTTCAAATCCTGGGGCGAGCGCCGCGCGATGGCTTTTTGCGCGGTTGACCGGCCTTCCGACTCTCCCCCGAATTGACGGTCGCGGCTGGGGAGCGTTTCTGTGGGCAAGTTGTCCGCTTCCGGAGCGCCGCGGACCTTGGGGGGCAGGCCCGAGCCATGCGGCCATTCGTCGCCACGCGGGATGACGATTTCAAATGGGATGCGTTGGTCGAAGGGCAGAACGAAATTGTAGCGCTGGCCGCAGTGGAACTGCCCCACCACGGTCTTCTGGGCGCGATCGGCAACGTGCAGGATCCGGCCTTCGCGGCGCCCGTCGGGCTTGGCGCGAAGAACCTGCACCTCCACGCGGTCGCCGTTCATGGCGGAGCTCATTCCGTTCGCAGGAATGAAGATGTCCTGATCGGTGCCGGCCAGTGGTACATCGGGCACCACAAATCCGTAGCCGTCGCGATGCCCGATCAGGCGGCCGGTGACGACGTTCGCGCCACGCGGCCGTGGGGACGTTGGATACGAGTCTTGAAGATTGCGATCCGCATCTTTCGGGCGTGGTGATTGAGCTCGCGACTCCCTGGCCAGCGCAAAATGGTTCTTCTTCAGATAAACAATGCGATGCTGGCGGGAAAGAGTTTTGAGGGCGCTCTTAAGATCACGCGCCTGGCTCGACCGCAGGCCGAGCTCCACCACCAGCTCGCGAAGGCGAAACGTCTTGCCCGGTGCGCGCTCGAATATTTGAAGTATTTCCTGAGTCGAGGGAAATTCAGGCATTGGGATATATCGCCCTAACGCACCCAACCAATTGATCCAAAAAGCAGCGCGGCGGCCGAAGCCGCCGCGTCGTGTTCGTGTATTCCGAATCGAGCAAGAACCGTCGACATCTGTTAGAAGCTGATCTTCGCTCCAAACTGAAGCTGCCGCGTCCAGAACTCGTAAGTGTTGTTCGCGGCGATCACCGACTGGAACGGCTGGTAGGTCTCCAAACAGGGAGTGGCCGAAGCACAAGTGTCCTTGTTCCCGGCGGAATCGGTTATCGAGCCAGAAGTTGCGAGGGAATACGCCTCGGTGGTTTCGCCTGACGAGCCGCCTTGAACGTTATAGTGGTTGAAGAGGTTGTACGCCTCGGCAAACAGCTCGATCTTGACCTTTTCCTT
>JASHTZ010000579.1 GCA_030040295.1 Terriglobia bacterium
AACCGGGGCGAACCTTGAGGAAGATGTCTTTAACCTTGTGGCGCACGATTACTACCGAAGTGTTCCCAATTACCGGGAGCTGACTACAAAAGACGAGATGGCTCTGCTGGCAAGCCACATGAACCGTGTGACGGACACCTGCATTCCCGAAGGCGAGGCGATGCGCCGGATCGAAAGTGCTGTCCTGCGCCAATGGACGACTGCCGAAGCGCGAGGTGAGCGGTGCTTCCCATGCGAATTTCTCTTTCGTGTCTTGCGAGACCCGGAAGTGCAGCGATCGTTTCAAATCGACGTTCGCGATAGCTGGCTGTTCGCAGCGATGGAAATGGAAATTCCCGTATTCGTGCCGGGATGGGAGGACTCCACGCTCGGCAATATGTACGCAGGGCACTGCATCGCCGGAGACGTCAAAAACGTCCACACGGTTCGCACGGGCATTGAGACCATGATCTGGCTGGCAGAGTGGTACACGCGAACTTCCGCTAAGACTTCGATTGGTTTCTTCCAAATTGGCGGTGGCATCGCCGGCGACTTTCCAATCTGCGTCGTGCCCATGCTGCGACAGGATTTGCGGCGTACCAATACGCCCTTGTGGGGTTACTTTTGCCAGATCAGCGATTCAACCACCAGCTATGGCTCGTACTCGGGGGCCGTTCCGAATGAGAAAATCACTTGGGAAAAGCTTGGTCCGGAAACCCCAAAGTTCATTATCGAATCAGACGCTACGATTGTTGCACCGTTGATCTTCGCTGATATTCTCGACTGGTGAGCATCAGCAGGGCTAGATGCCTTTCCCTCGCCGGCAAAGAACGCCGCGCGCCGCACCGCCGGCAGATGCTGAAGGGGTTCATCCCGTCCCTCTGGGCGGCAGGAAATTCAGTCCTTTTGCGGAGCTAATATGAAACGAATCGCACCAGCATTTTTGGCCCTCCTTCTAGTACTACTACGTTAAGTTAAGGGGCCGATTTCGCTTGCCGATTAAGCTCCCACAATACGCGCAGTTGCCGGTCCAGGTGAACAGTAGGCGTTGGATCTCACGTCGCGTCTGTGGCAGGGTCCACCCAGAAGTTTTTTTTGCTCCGCAACTTTTCCAGGGTCAGGAAGGCATGCGCCAACATCACCAGCGTGACATGATGGTGCCATCCGGCCCAATGGCGGCCTTCGTAGTGATCCAGCCCCAACTCCTCCTTGAGTTGCTGATAATCCTGCTCGATCTTCCAACGACCCTTGACGATGCGCACCAACCGCCGCAGGGAGTAGTGCTCCGGCAGGTCGCAGAGAAAGTATTTCGTGGGCTCCTTCTCGCCGGGCGGCCATTCCACCAGCAGCCAGACCTCCCGGTGGGGCGGCTGGCCTTCGTGGAATCCGTGCGAGGGTTGCACGCGGCAGGCATAGAAGCGGGACGCGAGCCAGCCTTTCGTACCCTCTCGCCAGCGCACTTGCTTCCACCCCGAGGCCTTTTGCGCCACCTCTCGAACCGCCCAGGGTCGCTGTTCGCCGTAATGGAAACCACTCGGCGGACGCCCTCGCCCTCGCGCTTTCAGCTTGTTCCGCCGGGGCGGCTGGGTCCACACTCCCAAGGTCGAAGGGATGCCCAGCGCATAAGCAAGGTGGCGCGCCTCCAGCCCCTGGCGAAATTCCGTGACTTCGCCGTAGCCGGCGTCCGCCAACACCACCCCGCACCGCAAGCCCCATTGCTGCGCCTCGTCGATCATGGCCAGCGCCAGTTGCCACTTGGTCTGGAATTTCACCTCCGCGGGAATGCCCGCCGCGGTGCGCCGCCCGGCATCCTGCGTCCAGCTTTCCGGCAAGTAAAGCCGCCAGTCCAGAAGGGTACTTTCTTCTGCTCCCACCTGGTGCAGGCTCACCGCCACTTGGCAATTGGCGGTCTTGCCCAAGGTGCCCGAATACTGCCGCGCCACCCCTACCGAGTGCCGCCCCTGTTTGGGAAACCCCGTGTCGTCGATGACCCACACTGGATCGGCCGTCAACTCCGCCGTCATGCGTCGCGCCAAGCGTTTCCAGACCGGCGTCCACGCCCAGGGACTCTGCCCGATCAATTGCTGCATGGCCTGTACGTTTCCCTCGGGCAGGCGCACTGCCATGGGCTCGATGGATTTGCGCTCGCCATCCAGCAGCAGGCCGCGCACGTAGACCGAACCCCAGTGGCGTCGCTCGCGTCGCCCCAGCGGCTCCAGCAGATCGGCCAAAAATTGTTCCAAGCGCTTTCGACATTTGGCAATCTCGCTCTCGGTCATGGACCGGAGCTTAACACCCCTCGCGAGAGACGTCAATGACTTAACGTAGTAGTACTAGTGGGTTTCCCTTTAGCGCTTCGGCCCCTGCTCTCGCAGTCGCCGAAACCCAGCCCCCTCAGCATGAAGCTTCAGTGTGCAGGGGGAGATTGTCCGCTACTCCACGGTGCGCCACAGACAGCCGGAATGCGCAGCGGAATCGTCCGCCTCAAAACCGGCGACACGGTGGGTTGGCACACGACGGGAAAGAACGAGGAATCACTCGTAATCCTGCATGGGAGCGGCGAAGCGCGCATCGAAGGACAACCAGCCCACGCCTTCACGGCGCCTGCGTTCGTTTACATTCCCCCCGCGACACGGCATAACGTTGCCAATATGGGAAGCGAGCCTTTGGAATACGTCTATGTTGTCGCTCCCGCTAATGCCCAGCCATCGGAGATGCAACCGCACTGAAGGACCCGTTCGCGGCTTGATTGCCGAGCCCGACAAGAGGCATCACCGAACCTATCTGTGGAAGCATCCTGAACAACTCCCTTTGTACCCTGGCCAGATCTCGCCCTCCCGTCGGTAGCCCCGTCCCCTTCCTCAGCCTTGTGCAGTTCTTGATCTTCCTGGTCACAGTCCTTTCCTAACGCCCCTTGTTCTCGCGGGCACGGCGAGACGGGGAATGCTCCTGCGCGCTGGCGGCGCGGCGGGCTTCTGCTTTGTCCGTCCGCTGACGGCCACCCTTTGGGTTTGCGGTTCCCCCAAGAAACAAAACCATAGAGCGAAGTTTCTTGGCTCCCCCACAAAAAGCAGCCCTTGGCCTGGCGAGCAGGCCCCACTCGCTTTTCAGTGCCCCGCGAGAAAAGGGGCAGAGAAGGAGAAAAAACCGTGACCGAGGAAATCAACACCAGTCAGAGACCAGAGGAAAGGTCGAGCGCGGTCGAATCCGGCGAACGGGTCAGCACAGGGGGGGCGTCCCGCCTTGGCGGGACTGAGAGAAAACCGATGGCTTCATGGGCCGCTCTGTTAGACGAAGCCGTGAAGAAACCCGGCTTCATTCACGAGGCGTACAGCCGCTTCCACAATTACAGCCTTGGGAATCAGCTTTTGGCCTTGTTCCAATGCATCGAGCGGGGCATCCAGCCGGGGCCGCTCGCCACTTTCCCCAAGTGGAAGGAGCTAGGCCGACACGTCAAGAAGGGAACGAAGGCATTAACGCTCTGTATGCCTCTGACTTGCACGCGCACCAAGGCGGTTAAAAAGGATGACGGCACCAACCAGGATGAGGAATTTTCCTTCACACATTTTACCTACAAGGCCCATTGGTTTGTATTGGCGCAGACGGAAGGGGCGGAATACCAGCCGAGCGCAATTAACGAATGGAACGAGCCGACGGCCCTTGCCGCACTGAAAATCGAGCGAATCCCCTTTGAGGACTTGGACGGCAATGCCCAGGGTTACGCCAAGCGTGGCCGGAAGATCGCCGTCAGCCCGATTGCCGTGCAGCCATCCAAAACCCTTTTCCATGAGTTGGCTCACGTTGCCCTTGGCCATTGCGATGAGGGCGATCTCTCCGACACAGAAGCCACTCCCCGAAACATTCGCGAGGTAGAAGCCGAAGCCGTGGCGCTGCTTTGCTGCGAATCGCTAGGGCTGCCCGGCGCGGAATATA
>JASHTZ010000580.1 GCA_030040295.1 Terriglobia bacterium
CGGACACCGGAGATCAGCGTGCTGGTCTGATAGGTCCCGTACGGAACGCGTGCCCGCAGTCTTTGTCCGCCCCAGGCACGGCCCCGCAGGCGGGTCATCTGGGTATTCGCTCCGCTTTCGTCCACAAACACCAGAGCGGTCACCGGTTCGGCGGCCAACTGTTCATGCCACCCGGCCCTTCGCGCGGCCACGTCGGGCCGGTCGCGTTCGGCGGCGGCCAGAGTTTTTTTTAAACTTCCAGCCCAGCCGGCGCAACCAGAGATCGATCGTGGAGGTGCGGAAAGGGCGGTCCAAGCGGGCGCCCAACTCGGCCAGGGTGGCATCGGGCTGCTCGGCTAAGAGTTCGCGCAGACGTTGCTTCCGCTCGGGGGTGAGGAGTGTCTTGCGCCCACAAGAATGCGTCTGGGGCTCCAGCGTGCGGCGCTGCTGAAACTGCTGGCGCACGCGCCGCACCGCCGCCACGCAGAAGCCCGCAAACCGCGCGATCTCCTGCGTGCTCTTGCCCTGCTCGTAAAGTTCCAGAATGCGCTTGCGGAGGGGAAGGGGGATCGCTCGCATACCCCCCAACTTGCCATAGGTATGCACCGCTTGTCAAGCTATATTATTTATGGAAATGCTTTAATGTCACGCTTCCCAAACTGGGATCAGATCCTCGATTCCCAAATGGTTTCCACAAGGGCGTCTGCGTAAGACTAAGGGATGGGGGAGCTCGTGTCGCCTTTGGCGTAATGGAAAGCCCGCAGGAGATACCGCTCAGACTGTTGAGCGGAATGATGACGTTCAGCCACCAGATCGGACATCAGAATCCCCAGTCCCGGCCGCACCGTAAGGATAACTTGCTCGAAAAGACCTTCCATTACGCAGGACATCGGCGCGCAATGGAGAGCGTAGCCCCTGGTTTGATTTTGTAGGAGTTATCAGCCTCGTTCGGAGAGACGGTTGCGTTGGCGAACCCCATCGCCAATGTAATTATACCGCATTCGCCTGTCTACAGTTCGAAAGCCACCTTGGACTGACACCCGATTCCTTGATTATAGACCGTTGCGGGAATGCGTCCTGAAATCTGAACTCTGGCCTGGACGGGATTGACCGAACTCGTACGACGCGTGATAATTAGGTTCAGGCGTTGGAGTTCGCCGCTAACCGCCCCCTTTTTGGGGGAAGATGACTCCTGCCGGGGTAATCTGGAGCGGGGTTTCAGGACCTTCCTCGTGCGATTTATGCCCGGTTTGCAAGACTGTCACTTCGTCGAAAGGGGGTTAGCGGTATGGATTCGAACGATTCCCTCAACTGGTCTCACAAGCTTCATCTCCTCACAAGTTTCAAGCACGTGGACAACCTTCTCTCGGACGTCGAGGCAATTCTGTTTAGCTCAAGCTCAAAATCGCCCTTTCCGAGATACCGACCTGACCTGTTGCCGGTGCAGATTAAGGTGGTGCAGGATTACATCGCACTTATCCGCGCACAAATGATTCAGGTCCTGAAGAGCCAAGGGATTTCCCCTCCCGGGCCTCGGGTGGGAACTAATCATGCTATTCGTGTAAACCTGGAGTTTGCTGACATTGCGTTTGATGAATGTCGACCGGCGGCGATGCGGGGTTATGGTGACGTCCCCGAATCGCTCATTCCAGAGATCTCCGGCCTTGTTGAAGAAATGCGAAGCCTGGTCAAAAAGCTGAGCCGATACTTAACGCAGGATCTTCAGCAGGATTTTGCAAGGCGCTTGGAGAAGCTGGAGGGTACGCGAGACGAGATAGGACTCCTGAAGGTCTTGGAGAGAATTGTGAATGAGCGGGGATTGGTGGAGTTGAGGTCTGCCTTGTCCGTCATTTTGGACAAATTTGAGACAAAGAATTTTCAAATCGCCGTTTTCGGTCGCGTGAGTTCTGGGAAGTCATCACTTCTGAACTATATCCTGGAGAAAAATGTCTTGCCGGTGGGGGTCAACCCTATCACTGCAATTCCCACGAGGATCGTGCACGGTGCAGAGCCCAAACTCATGGTCTCATTCTTGGACACACAACCGGAAAGCCTGCAAATATCTCGACTGCCGGAGTTTGTGAGCGAACAGCACAACACTGGGAACGCGAAACATGTCACACGCATCATCGTTGAATTACCGTCCAGACGCCTGCAGGAGGGAGTGGTTTTCGTTGACACGCCAGGCTTGGGTTCATTGGTAACCTCCGGGGCTGCTGAAACGATGGCCTACCTACCTCAGTGTGACCTGGGCGTGGTCCTGGTGGACGCGGGTTCAACGCTAACCCAGGAAGACCTCTCAACTGTGCAAAGCCTTTATGAAGCGGTTATACCAGCCTTCGTACTTTTGAGCAAGTCTGACCTTTTGAGCGCCGAAGACCGTGGCCGCTCCACCGAATACATTGCGAGCCATATCAGTTCTCAACTTGGGCTGAATATTCCTGTCTTCCCAGTCAGCACTAAGGCGGAGTATTCGTTCCTACTCGACACCTGGTTTGAAGGTGAAATCCAACCTCTCTGCGAGCGCCATCAGGAAATGGCACGCCGCTCCTTGCGTCGAAAGACAGGCGGACTACGCGATGCGGTGGAGGCTGCACTGAAGGTCCGACTGGAGACGATCAACAAGGGCCCCAAGAGAGAGAAAGATCATTTCAAGACTGCCGAGCTTCATTTGCGCAAAGCGGTTGGTAAGTTCGAGGAAGTCAATAGCTGGAGTCTGCGAGCGGGTGACGAGATACGGAGCTTGGGGTGGACCGGTTTGTCCCGTGCTGCGGGCGAGATTGCGGAGGCTTTATCAAAGGGAACGATGAAGACGGGAGAGCCTCAGGAAGTTACTTCCCGATGCCTCGCAGGGATCGCGACCGAGGCGGCAACTCAGATTTTCCGTAGAATGCATGAGCTTGCCCGGGATCTTTCGTACGCTCTCACCGCGGCGGCGGGAGCCTTAGAGGTTAAGGACGCGCCCCGAGAAGAGGACCTTGCCTCGGTGGTTAAGGAGATGCCAAGACTGGACTCAGGAGGTGTGGAGGTTTCTATACAACGGGATTTCTTGTCCTTCCTTGGCAAGGCATTAATGAGCCGGCGAATTGAGCAGAAACTGCGACGCCAAGTTGGCGCGAGCGTTGACAAGGCGTTCGAGCGATACGGAAGGATGATGCAACTATGGACTCAAAGGACGCTGGCTGAGCTGCATCGTCAGTTCGACGCTCACGCTGATAGCTACCGGTCGCTAATCGAGCGTATGACCGGTTCGCCAAAGGCTGGGCCAGAAGACATGGATGCAATCAGACGAGATATTGCGGCGTTGACGGATTTTCGTGCGGCGGAGGCCCTTGGCGTCGCTGAATTGCAGAAATAGTTAGCGAGAGTTCTTCTTCCCAACGCGCAATTGCGTTCTTGGTGGGGCCGAAAGACGAATGGATGGGCACCCAATATGTAGGAACTATGCGAAAGTGAAGCGACAAAATCGAGGCCGATGAATCCGCCAA
>JASHTZ010000581.1 GCA_030040295.1 Terriglobia bacterium
AGATCCTGTTTGCAGTATGCCGCCTCAGAAATCCCCCAAGGCAAAGAATTGTTCGTTGCCCAATCCCTTTGGCACTGCACAGCCACTCGTGCGCTTTCGCCCAGAATCGTCCCGGCGTATTGGTTGAACCATAAGGTGGGCATCAAATATTCGAACATCGTGCCAGACCACGAAAGCAAAAAGCCCTCGCCATCCCACACGCCTTGCTTTCTGCCCAGTTGGAACCAGCTTTCTTCCGGGATGTCGTCCTTGGCAATCGCCGCAAAGACTGCGGAACGCGCCTCGGAAGCCAAGAGGTCGTAACATTCTTCCCGGAGGATCTGTTGCTCAACGCTGTAGCCCAGGGAAAGAAGCTTGCGGGAGGAATTGTAGAGAAACCGGAAATCCATTTCCCCTACCAGCTCTTCCACGTCATTCGCCATCTGCGCCAATTTCTTCCGAACCTTTTCAGCTTCGGCATTGGCTCGAGTAAGCCGCTCCCGCAAGGTGGTGGCAGTAAGGTGAAGAATCGGATCTACAGACGGGTCCGTTGACAGCTTACGGGTGATCGCCTCCATCTCAGGAGCAAGGGTGGCGGCTGAGCGGAGGGTCGGCTCCGTGGCCAATTTTGACCCTGCAATCGACCGTTGGATCTCCAGATGTCGGTTTTGAGGCAGAAACCAGGGTATAAAGTGGGCAATCATATTCCGGATGGCAGTGATCCTGCGCAGTGTTTCGAAAAGCCACCAGCGAATTTCCTTGCATTGGCTGGACTTCTCATCAAGCCACTCGGCAATTTCGTGCAGGTCCTGCTCAAGTCCGGGCAGTGCGCCCAACCATGAAAGTCCCTGATCTGGCAAGAGCTCGATCCGCGCGTTGGTCCTGCGGAGGAGCGTTGCCACGGAGGTGTGCGACGCCTGGCGGGCGAGTTCTTCCAGAAGACTAAAGTGATCGCGCAGCCCTTGCCAGGTTGAGCGCCTGAGCAGCGGCTGCACGGACGCCTTCAGACATCCTTGTTTCAACGCCCACAGACTGCACACCAGGTTCCCGCTATCGACACTCGAAACAAACCGGGGCTGCAGGGGTTCCAACGTCTCTGTGTCATACCAATTCAAGAGATGGCCGCGAAATTTCTGAAATCGTTTTACCGTCGACAGCGTCTTTTCCGCATGGGCGACGAATTCGGGCAGGGTCAGATATCCAAGTTCGTGGGCAGCAAGCTGAGAATTCAAGAGCAGTCCGAGATTGGTCGGGGAAATGCGGTGAGCGGTCCGCGCAGGAGCCTCCTGGATGTTGTCTGGAATGAGACCCACCGGGGATTGATCGAGAGACTGGCGCAAATACCTCCAAGTGCAAAGAGAGGCGCTGCGCAGGAATCTTTCCTCAAGGTCCGTGATTTTGCTTTTTCCCCGGGGCAAGGGCCTGTTCAGCCAGCGCGCCAGGGGGCCTGCGCTCGCCCAGAGCAATAGCAGTGGGGCCGCCACGGCCAAGGCCGCGGGACGAATGACGAGCAATGTGACGGCAAGTGCCAGAGATAACCACGGGGTCCAGGCCAAATACAGGTCGAGGGGCGTATTGGCCATTTCAACCTCGGCCTGCGCCGCAGTCTCCCATTCCAATAACTTGTTGCGTGTAATTGTGACCCGGACAATTGTTCTGAGAATCGCATCGATTGCTGTGAGCGATTGATAGCTGAGAAAGGCCAGCACGAAAAAGAGATTGATCTGGTCTGCGACAAATGATTCTGATATTTCCTTCAGTTTTTGCCAAGTGCGCAATCTTGGTAATTCCTTCAACAGGACAATGACAAGTTGAAAATACGCGGGAATGAGCATGAGGACCAAAACCACCAGAGTCCAACGGCGCGGGCTGCCCGGCAATGACAGCCAGCCGGCCAGGAAGAGAATGAAAGTGGCGACTTCCACGAGACTACGCCGAAGATTATCGAGAATCTTCCATCGGGAGAGTGACGAAAGAGGATTGGCCACGCGTTTGCCAATAGCGTCAGGCACCCGTGAGAATAGCCATTGCATAATCTGCCAGTCCCCGCGCAGCCATCGATGTTTGCGTCTGCTGTATGCGCTGAAGTGCGTGGGATAATCATCGATGACCTCGATATCCGAAGCCAGGCCCACGCGGAGGTAGGCGCCCTCAAGCAGGTCGTGGCTGAGAATTGCGTTGCAAGGAAGCCTTTTCCCCAGCACCTGGCGGAAAACATCCACCTCGTAGATCCCTTTGCCGGTAAAGGACCCTTCGCCAAAAAGGTCCTGGTACACGTTTGAAGTCGCATGCGTGTAAAGATCAAAGCCGGCTTGTCCGGAGTAGATATTGGCGAGTAATGAGCGACGTGCCGACCGAACGCTGATTCCAACGCGGGGCTGTATGATTCCATAACCCCTAACCACCGTGTTCGTTCTGGCGTTCACCGCCGCGCGATTCAAAGGGTGAGCGATGGTGGCAATGAGCTTACGTGCCGCACCACGTGGGAGTTGAGTGTCTGAATCCAGGGTAATGACATATTTAATTTTAGGAACGATGCCCAGGTCGCCCACCCTCACTGGGAATCTATTCATCTGTCCACGCAACAACTCGTTAAATTCCAGAAGCTTGCCCCGCTTGCGTTCCCAGCCCATCCAGAATCCTTCAAGAGGGTTGAAGGTGCGAAAACGATGGAATAGGAAAAAGACGGACCGGCCCGTGCGGGCATATTTCCGATTAAGATCCTCAATAAGTTTCGAGCACAGTAAAACCAGCTCATCCCCGCGGTCCGAGGGACGTGGAGAGTCCGGAGCGTCGGTAAGCAAGGCAAAGAAGATATTGGGGTCGCTATTGGCCAAGTAACGGATTTCGAGGTCCTTTACCAGGCGGCGGACATAGCCGTCATTCAGCAACAGCGTGGGCACAACGACCATCGTTGAGCATTCAGGGGGAACGTATCCGGAGAAATTCAACTTGGGAAGGATTCGGGGCGGGAAATTTGAAGTCACCAACTGATTTATTACCCCCCAAGCAGCCTCAGTGGCAGGAAGGAGGAGGAGAATGACCCCCACGATCACAGAAACCGGTGACCGGGCTCCAATCAAGAGAAAGGCGATAATGGCGAACGTCAAGAGTTCGATTCCGACGAAATAATAGGGCTCCGGGCTGGCCAGGATGGCCGCGCGGATGCGTTCGGCAAACGGGGGACGATAGTGGATCTGTCGTTCCAGCCGCTCACGGCCACTGTCGATCAGATAAAATCCCACGTGGGTTCGACGGTCAATAATGTGTCCCTCGGAGCCTTTGGCTTTAAGGTTGGACTTCGCCAGCAGAACCGCCCACCGTGCGATCTCAGCTTCCGAGCAGCGGGAATACCTTCCCAAATGCTGAATTTCCCGGAGGTAAAGGTCACGGCTTTCGGCATCCATCTGCGGATAGGTCGCGGAGGGGTCTTCGCGCAAAATTTGTTCCACCTTGCAAACCTTCTGTTGCACTTCCTTCCAAGGCGCGCAGTTCACACTATTTAGAGCGGCGATCAGGGCGGCAATTTGAAGACAAGATGCCTCATCGAGGCAAGCCCTTTCAGCCGGTCCCTTGCCGGGACTTGGCCGTGCATTGACGACTTGCGCAATTTCCTGCAACAACGCAAGTTGAAACAACGACTTCAACATCCAAAATTCGCAAAGCATCAGCGAATGCTTTTCTTCTACGGCGGTTAGAAACGTCACCAACTCCGCTTCTGTGAGCCTGAATTCTGCAGCCCGCAGGAATGCGACCGCAAGAGAAAATGCGCGCGGAATTACGCAACCCTCCCCGATCTTGACCCTGGGGAGGCTTTGCATAGCCCCCAGCGCCCCCCGCAAGTCAGCAAG